>NZ_JAABLX010000027.1:0-69290 GCF_009915245.1 Proteus sp. G2669
TTGATAATAATTAATATATATCTTTTTTTACAATTAAAATTTTATGGATTTATATAACACACTAAAAATGTAATATTATTTAATAATTAGAGATAAAAATAGGCGATAAATATAAATTTTATCGCCCACTTTCTAAAATCAAAATATAAGAGAAAGAAACTTAATAGCCACTATCCATATCAACCACACCAAAAGGAGTCTCTCCTTTTTCAATTCGTTGAATATTTTCAACTATAGTATCCATTGCAATATTTGGAATGGTAAAGGCCGCGATATGTGGTGTAATAGAAACTCGAGGATGAGTCCAGAATGGATGCATACCTGCTAAAGGCTCTTGAGCAAAAACATCAAGAGTTGCATCAGCAATGTATCCTTGGTCTATCGCTTCTAATAAATCTTGATCAACTAAATGTGCACCACGAGCAAGGTTAATTAAATAGGATGAAGGTTTAAGTTGTTCAAAAAGAGAAAAATTTAAAATACCATGAGTTTCCGGTGTATAAGGTAATAAGTTAATCAGTAAATTACTCTCTTTAAGGAAGTCATTAAGTTGCTCTTTACCATAAAAACTTTCAACATTCTTAATTTGCTTTTCACTACGGCTCCAGCAACGCACTTTAAAACCTAGTTCAGCGAGTTTAGTCGCGACACTCCCGCCTAAAGCACCAGCACCTAAAACACCAATCACAAAATCATCATAAGAGTGAGAAGGAAGCTGTTTCCATAAACGTTGTGATTGTTGGCGTTTATAATCATCCATACGACGAAAATAATACATTACTTTCGCAATCGCATATTCTTGCATTTGAAGCCCCATTCCGGTGTCTTCCAAACGCATAACAGGAACACCTGTTGGTAATGTGCCAGGCTTTTGTTGTTCTTGTTTTAAAATAGCATCAACACCCGCTCCTAATGCAAAAATACCTTTAAGGTGATTGCGACTTGCAAGCATTTCATAAGGAGGAAGCCAAACCATAGCATAATCAGCAGGTTGATTATCGCCTGGTTCCCAAATGCGTATATTGGCATTCGGCAAACGCGCCTTCATACCGTTGATCCATGTCTCTGCGTCAAAAAAAGGATGATAATAAATAATATTCATTGTGCCTTCCTCCAGCATTTTTATCATAGGGTGCGAGGGTTACGTTCTGATTTCAAGTCTCTTTGAATAAGTTGTTAATAAAAATGTTGAGAATGTTAACCAGTTAACGAAAATCTCAATTCTTTTTTCAATACGCTAACCTATTGCGTGAATTGGTTTACTACATAATTTGTCTAGCATTTGTGCATATTGTTTTTTATTTGACTGCTTGATACAAAAGTTAAAAGAAAAATGCATTTAGCTGTTGACGCTTATGCTCCTTTTCCCTATAGTAGCGCCCCGTTGAGAGATGTTAAGTACATATCCAACAACAATACGGTGAGATGTCCGAGAGGCTGAAGGAGCACGCCTGGAAAGTGTGTATACGGCAACGTATCGAGGGTTCGAATCCCTCTCTCACCGCCATATTCTAAGATAGAGCCTAGTTTTTTAATTAGGCTCTATTTTTTTGTAGAAAAAATATCAACTTTCATTCTAGTTATTTTTTCTCGCTTCCATCTATAGCCCATTTAAACTCATTTTTCGATACTATTTCTTTAGTATACAACACCCACTTATTTTATTTTGGCTTAATCGTTTTATTTAATAATTTTTTATCAGTTAACAATCTCTAATAATTAATTTTTAATGATCAAAAATAGCTTATCTAGTTGCTATTTAACTCTATTCGTATTTTTATGACAGAAAACGACTTTTATTATCTCTCTATAAATGACATTTATTCTAAAATAAAACGCTTTTTATAATTTTAAAATAAATTTAAACTTTATTTTCAAGCAAGCAACAGAATAAATACAATAAGATACATTGTATTATCTCTTTACGTTAACTTATTAGTTTAATTGATTTAATTTTCACTAAGCTTTAAGATATACATTAATAATTTGATGTATCACATTATTATCAGCGAATAAAAGCGATATCCTCTCTTTTCCTTATCGCCGTTATTCGGCATCTGACTTCTTATTTTGGTTTAAGCCTAAATGAAAACTCATAAAGTTAACCGGGTTCGCCCCTTTAGTGCATTTATTGATGCATGTGTAAAAGAGCCTTACTCTTTTGCACGTTTATTAAAAGATATTATTGCAGGGATCACCGTCGGAATTATCGCGATACCATTAGCCATGGCACTGGCAATTGGTAGCGGTGTTCCTCCGCAATACGGTCTTTATACCGCAGCTATTGCCGGTATAGTCATTGCTGTTTCTGGTGGCTCTCGCTACAGTGTTTCAGGCCCCACAGCAGCTTTCGTTGTAATACTTTATCCGGTATCTCAGCAATTTGGTTTAAGTGGTTTATTGATTGCCACATTAATGTCTGGCGTTATTTTAGTTGTTATGGGATTAGCCCGCTTTGGTAAACTCATTGAGTATATTCCTGTTTCTGTAACACTGGGATTTACCTCAGGGATTGCTATCACCATTGCGACCATGCAAATAAAAGACTTTTTTGGTCTTGAGATGGCGCATGTACCAGAAACTTATATCGATAAAATTATTGCCTTAGGTTCTGCATTACCTACCATTCACCTTGGTGATACGCTTATCGGCTTAACAACACTGTTTGTTTTAATCTACTGGCCAAAATTAAATTTACGCTTACCAGGGCATTTACCCGCTTTAATCGCGGGTACTGCAGTAATGGGTATTGTGAATATGTTCGGCCATGAAGTTGCAACGATTGGCTCGCAGTTTAGTTATCTACTTCCAGATGGATCAACTGGACAAGGTATTCCACCGATACTGCCTCAGTTTGTTTTACCTTGGAATTTACCAAGCACTGGGGCATCTCTTGAATTAAATTGGAGTACAGTTTCTGCTTTGTTACCGGCGGCTTTTTCAATGGCAATGTTAGGTGCAATCGAATCGTTACTGTGTGCCGTTGTGCTTGATGGCATGACAGGTAAAAAGCACCACTCTAATGGTGAATTACTAGGACAAGGTGTCGGTAATATTGTCGCCCCTTTCTTTGGTGGTATAACAGCAACTGCAGCGATTGCACGTTCAGCAGCTAACGTCCGCGCAGGTGCAACATCACCAGTTTCAGCGATTGTTCACTCATTGTTAGTGTTATTAACTTTACTGGTATTAGCCCCATTTCTTTCATATTTACCTTTAGCCGCAATGTCAGCACTACTGTTAATTGTTGCATGGAATATGAGTGAAGCGCGTAAAGTTATTGATCTCATTCGTCACGCTCCTAAAGATGATATTATTGTCTTAGTATTATGTTTATCACTCACCGTTCTCTTTGATATGGTCATTGCCATTACTATCGGTATTGTATTAGCTTCACTGTTATTTATGCGTCGTATTGCCAATATGACCAAAATAACTGAATCTCCTTATACCGATGATGATAAACAATTATTAGTTGTGCGTGTTAATGGCCCGCTATTCTTTGCAGCTGCTGAGCGTATTTTTAATGAATTACGTGAGCGTAGCAAAGGTTATAAAACCGTTATTATGCAATGGGATGCTGTGCCAGTCTTAGATGCAGGGGGCTTACATGCCTTCCAACATTTCGTAACTGATGTCAAACATGATACTCATGTGATTGTGTGTGATATTCCCTTCCAACCTTTAAAAACGTTGGCAAGAGCAAGGGTCACGCCTATTGAAGGAGAACTTAATTTTTATCCTTCATTACAAAAAGCACTGGATGATTTGGAATTAATTCAGTAGTTATTTAAATTTTTCAGATAAAAAACCAACGCCTTTAATTAATATTAAATAAAGATTAAAGGCGTTTTTTATTATGATTAATTATAAGATTTAATTTGAGAAATTATTAGTTTCAACATTTATTCTTAATATAAGAAATAATTTACTTAATAAGGAATAAACCCATTACCAATCCCACTTCCTTGCACACCTTTTTTTAATAAATCTTGATAAAGCGCATTCATACCCAGCCAGTGATTTTCACACCATTCAGGGGCAAGTAAGGTCGGTTTTCTCGCGCTGGCACAAACGCGGTGATAGATAATTTCACAGGGAGTATGGCGGATCATCTCACCCGCTGTATAAACATATTGTTCTTGCGTCAATGCATTAATACGCCCTGCTTTCCATGCCTTAGCTATCGTACTACCTTCAACAATATGCAAAGGATGTAATTTAAGCCCGTCAGTACCCGTTTCAACCACTCGTTCTAATGTCTGCATATTAAGCAGATGATCTTCTCGTGGTAACCCGACAATAAGGTGCGTACACACTTTTAAACCACGACGACGAGCCTCTCGCGTTGTCGCTTGATAACACTGAAAATCATGCCCACGATTAATGTGTTTCAATGTTTTATCATGAGCTGTTTGTAAACCCAGCTCTAACCACACTTCATAACCTTGATCGCGATAACCTTGCAATAAATCCAATACACTAACAGGAACACAATCTGGCCGAGTTCCTACACATAACCCTACTATATCAGCTTGTAATAGCGCGGTTTCATATAAAGTACGTAAGTATTCTACTTCGGCATAAGTGCTGGTATAAGCTTGGAAATAAGCTAGGTAACGATGTGCTCGGTTAATATTTTTGGCTTGTAACGCTATTTGTTCTTCTATCGAATGATATTGCGTTTGTTCATCAGCAAAAGAAGAGACATTACAGAAAGTACAGCCACCTCGTCCTAATGTGCCATCTCGATTAGGACAGTTGAAACCGCCATGGAGGGTGATTTTATGGATCTTTTCGTGATAACGGCGCTGAAGATCAGCGCCGAACATATTCACTACCGTATGCAGTTGCATAACAATTTTATTTGCTGGTATCTAACTCAGGGAAATTTTTTACTAAGTCATCAATGGCTTTAATTTGCGCTAAGAATGGCTCTAATTTTGCTAATGGTAAAGCAGATGGGCCGTCGCAACGTGCATTATCTGGATCTGGGTGAGCTTCAAGAAATAATCCTGCAAGACCTACCGCCATACCTGCGCGTGCTAATTCAGCGACTTGCGCACGACGGCCACCCGATGCAGCACCAAATGGGTCACGACATTGTAATGAATGCGTTACGTCAAAAATAACAGGTGCGCCCTGAGAAGCTTGCATCATGACATGAAAACCTAACATATCTACAACCAAGTTATCATAGCCAAAGTTACTACCACGATCACATAAAATAACTTGGTCGTTACCGCCTTCTTTAAACTTATCGACGATATTTCCCATTTGGCCTGGGCTAACAAACTGAGGTTTTTTTACGTTAATCACAGCACCTGTTTTTGCCATTGCTTCAACAAGATCGGTTTGACGCGCTAAAAATGCAGGTAACTGAATAACGTCAACGACTTCTGATACAGGTTGAGCTTGCGCTGATTCATGAACATCCGTAATAATTTTGACACCAAAAGTCTCTTTTAACTCTTGGAAAATCTTCATTCCTTCTTCTAAACCTGGACCACGATAAGAGTGGATAGAAGAACGGTTTGCTTTATCAAAAGAAGCTTTGAATACATAAGGAATATTCAGCTTTTGAGTCACAGTGACGTAGTGCTCACAAATACGCATGGCTAAATCGCGCGATTCTAATACATTCATGCCACCAAAAAGCACAAATGGTAGGTCGTTTGCTACCTTGATATCACCAATATTCACCACTTTATGTTGCATATTTATCCCTATACTGTTTGTAATGTACTGTGTTAATCAAGTACGTTGCGTAAACTTTTAATGTAGAACAACTGGATTTTGCTCTATCGAATGAATTTGAATTTTGATCATTTCTGAAATTGGATCTTCGGGACATTGCTCAACAAAATAGTTTAAGTCGGAAATGGCCACATGATGACACTCTAACTGAGCAAAAATCAGTCCACGATCACGTATCTCATAGGGATCTTCAGGATCAAACATTAATACCGTTTCACTGGCTTTTAACGCTTGTTCCATATTCTTTTCTTCCATTAAAGACACTTTCAAGGTATCTAGCAGCTTGCGAATAATGGAGCTGTATTCTGATTCTTCTAAATCGGCCTCTAGTAACACCGAATTATTTCCTACATTCCCTTTTAACCAAACTTCTAAGGTATGTTGTGATAGATATTCGCCATTTATTGGGTTTAAAAATAACGTTTTTTCATTGGGAATATCTATTCTGATGATAAGTTGTGTAGGAAAAATAACAGGAGCTAACGGCAGGTTTAACGCTTGTGCGATATAAATAAGAATCGAACCTAGTGAAACAGGAGAACCCACATGTGTCGCTAATACTTTATCTAACCATAAAGTATCGGAAAGACAATATTTACCACTTGCACCACTAAAGTGCCACTGCTTATAAAACAGTTTTAGTAATGCTTCTATTTGTTCTTTGATGTTTCCTTGCTTAGGAATTTCAGCTTCTGCTTGCTCAACAAGTTGTGCTAGTTGATAACCAACAGAAGTGGTCGGAAAATCAGGTCGAATAGCCTGAGAGATAAGGATCATGCCCTTCACTAAAGGGGCTTTATTAAATTCGTAATCAGCTATGGTTTCTATCATAATTCCAACGACCTACTGTCACTCGCTCATTACCGCCATAATCACGGAAAGTTTCCACACAGCAGTAACCCTTATCAGTAAAAATTTTGCGAACACCCTCACCTTGCTGCCAACCGTGTTCCAGTAATACCCAGCCATTATCAGTTAAAAACTGACGGGCGGTTTCGATGATAATTTCGATATCAGCAAAACCGTTATTACCAGCGACTAACGCGGTTAAAGGTTCAAAACGAACATCCCCCTGATGAATATGCTCATCATTTTCATCTATGTAAGGAGGATTACTAATTATCATACCAAATTGATACCCAGAGAGTGAACTAAACCAGCAACTTTCCATAAATTCTGTGTTGTTTAATGCTAAGCGGGTCGCATTCTCTTGCGCTAACGCCACGGCTTCGGCTTGAAAATCCACACCAATAATATGGCAATCAGGGCGCTCTGATGCCATAGCAAGTGCAATAGCCCCCGTTCCCGTTCCTAAATCAAGAATAGTTGTTGGCACTGTTGGCAGTTTTTCTAACGCTTGTTCAACAAGACATTCGGTATCAGGTCGAGGAATTAATGTTGCAGGTGAGACTTTTAAAGGCAGTGACCAAAATTCTCTTTCGCCTACTAAATAAGCGATAGGTTCACCTTTAATACGTCGAGTAAGTAGTTGCGATAATTGTGTTAATTCATCTTGTGAAAGCAACGTTTCATTAAAAGCCATTAAGTACGTTCGAGCACGTTGTGTTACGTGCCCAAGTAGAATTTCAGCATCACGTTTAGGGCTGTCACTTTCAATTAATTGCAAGGCTGCTTGACGCAGCCATTGTTCATAATTCATTAATTTAACTCAGAAAGTGCAGAAAGTTGGTCCGCTTGATACTCAGTGACAATAGGCTGAATTAGAGGATCTAATTTTCCTTCCATCACTTCATCTAAACGATAAAATGTGAGGTTGATACGGTGATCTGTAACTCGCCCTTGTGGGAAGTTATACGTTCTAATACGGTCAGAACGATCACCAGAGCCTAATAAGTTACGACGTTCAGACGCTTCTGCTTCTTGACGTTTTTGCATTTCAGCAGCACGAATACGCGCACCTAATACAGACATCGCTTTGGCTTTGTTTTTGTGCTGTGAACGCTCATCCTGACATTCCACCACAATACCCGTTGGAATATGCGTGATACGAATTGCAGAATCAGTGGTGTTAACGTGCTGACCACCCGCACCTGACGAACGGAATGTATCAATACGCAAATCGCTTGGACTAATATCAGGTAATTCAGCTTCTGGCACTTCAGCTAATACTGCAACCGTACAAGCCGAGGTATGAATACGACCTTGAGATTCGGTTTCTGGTACACGTTGAACACGGTGACCGCCTGATTCAAATTTCAATACCCCATAAGCGCCATCACCCACTACTTTTGCAATGACTTCTTTATAGCCACCATGCTCACCTTCGTTAGCATTCATGACTTCAATACGCCAGCGACGTGATTCTGCATAACGGCTATACATACGGAATAAATCACCCGCAAATAATGCGGCTTCATCCCCTCCTGTTCCTGCTCGAATTTCAAGGAAACAGTTAAATTCATCATCAGGATCTTTAGGCAATAACAGCACTTGTAACTGTTGCTCTAAATCATCGTTTAGTGCTTGCGCTTCTTTCAGCTCTTCTTGCGCCATCTCTTTCATTTCAGGATCATCAAGCATCATTTCTGCTGCTTCGATGTCGTCTTGCACTTTCCGCCATTGACTAAAACAAGCCGTGACGTCGGTTAATTGAGAGTATTCTTTTGAAAGCGCACGAAAACGCTCCTGAGAGGCAATCACATCGGCTTCTGACAGAAGTGCCTGAATTTCTTCATAACGCTCTTGTAGAGCTTCCAACTTAGCGACAATAGAAGGCTTCATTCGTAGATTAAGATCCTGTTAGACAAAGTTAATTATGGGTAATACCCAAACTTTCACGTAATAGATTCAGGCGTTCAATATCACCATCACTGGCAGCCTGTTGAAGAGATTTCGTTGGTGTGTGAATTAGACGATTCATCAATTGATGTGAGAGTTGCTGAATAACTTTTTCTGCATCTGCTCCATTTTGTATCAATGTGATGGCTTTTTCTGTCATTTCTGCACGTAACATTTCAGCGCTATCTCGATATTCTCGAATCGCACCCACGGCACCTTGCGCTCGTAGCCAATCCATAAATTGTCCACTTTCTTGTTGAACAATATGTTCGGCTTGAATAGCAGCCGCTTGGCGTTGTTCGCGGTTATGTTGAATAATCGCTTCTAAATCATCGACACTATAAAGGTAGACATTATTGAGTTTTTCAACATCTTGCTCAATATCTCGTGGAACCGCAATATCCACCAGCAACATAGGTTGATTGCGACGTTTTTTAAGCGCCCTTTCAACCATCCCTTTACCAATAATAGGCAAAGGACTTGCAGTAGAACTAATAACAATATCAGCTTGTGATAGACATTCATCAATCTCTGATAATGTAATAACATCCGCATCGACTTCATTGGCTAAACGCTGAGCACGCTCTTTAGTTCGGTTAGCAATAATGATTTTTTCAACTTGATGCTCACGAAGATGACGAGCGACTAATTCTATAGTTTCGCCCGCGCCGACCAATAAAATAGTCAAAGAGGATAACGATTCGAAGATTTGACGCGCTAAAGTACAAGCGGCAAAAGCAACAGAAACGGCATTGGCACCGATTTGTGTCTCTGTTCTCACTCTTTTCGCAACTGAAAAAGACTTCTGAAACAAACGTTCCAGCTCTGAAGAGAGCGAGTCATAATTTTGGGAATCGGCAAAGGCTTTTTTAACTTGCCCTAAAATTTGAGGTTCACCTAATACAAGAGAATCTAAACCACTTGCCACTCGCATTAGGTGGCTGACAGCTTGATTATCTTGATGCCAATAAACACTATTTTTCAGCTCACTTGGCTCTATTTGGTGATATTGACATAACCAGCGAATAAGCTGTTCATGGCTATTTTCTTTGTCTTCCATACTTAAATAAAGCTCAGTACGGTTACAAGTGGACAGCACAACACCACCTCTGACAGCAGGTTGCTGTAAAAGGTTATTTAAGGCATCACCCATGGTATCGGGAGAAAAAGAAACTTTCTCACGTAAAGCAACGGGGGCTGTTTTATGATTAATACCTAATGCTAATAACGTCATATCAACTATATCGAGTTATGAATAAATACCGCCTCGCGACTTGACTTAGTGTAAACCTAAAACAGCGCATTTAGTATGGACTCTTCATTTCCGCCATTCTACTTGATGAACAGATTCAATAAAAGAGCTTACTTGAGTGATAGGAGATTTCTATACACAATTTAACGAAATATCGTTATATCATAAGGTTTATGATACTCTTTTTTTTAACTAATAACGAATTAAAGGAATGTCTCAGCTATGCGTTCACGCTTTTTTTCAACCAAACAACTCCTGCGTATCATCCCGCTTACGGCGTTGTTGCTGAGTGCCTGTAATCTAAATCAGATAAAGACACAAGGCTCTGCGTCTGATAACGATGTGCAATGGCAAGCTCGCCAACAAGCATTAAAGAAAATTTCACAATATGAAACTCGAGGTGCTTTTGCTTATATCGAAGATACAAACAAAACCTATGCCCGATTCTATTGGCAAGACAAAGCAGATGAGCGTTATCGCTTATTGCTTACCAATCCTTTAGGCACAACAGAACTCGATTTAAATGTCATGCCAGGTGTCATTGAAGTTACTGACAATAAAGGTAAAA
Source organism: Proteus sp. G2669 (assembly GCF_009915245.1). Taxonomy (NCBI): domain Bacteria; kingdom Pseudomonadati; phylum Pseudomonadota; class Gammaproteobacteria; order Enterobacterales; family Morganellaceae; genus Proteus; species Proteus sp. G2669. The sequence continues at coordinate 10,377 of NZ_JAABLX010000027.1, forward strand.
AGTATTATAGCGATAACCCAGCGGAGATGATTTATCAACTTACTGGCATGGTTATTCCACTGAAAAATCTACGTGCTTGGCTTGTTGGTTTACCCGGTGATGCAACTAATTTTGAGTTAGATGCAAATCACTTATTAAAATCTGTCACATTACCCGCCGCCGAAGGTGATTGGCTTGTGACTTACCAAGCTTATGATTCAAGCATTACCCCTAACCTGCCACAACGTCTTGAGTTAAAACAAGGCGAACGCATTATCAAATTAAAAATGGATAACTGGGATATACAGCAATGACACTAAGTTGGCCTTCTCCTGCCAAATTAAACCTTTTTCTCTATATCACAGGGAAACGTTCGGATGGTTATCATAATCTACAAACGTTATTCCAGTTTTTAGATTATGGCGATACATTAACGATTACTCCTCGTGATGATACCCAGTTAACTATCTTAACGCCAATTGATGGCGTAGAAGATAAAGATAATTTAATTATTAAAGCTGCTAAACTACTGCGTGATTATTGCCAACAACATCATATTCCTTTGAAGTATCACGGTGCAGATATCAGTATTGATAAAAAACTTCCTATGGGAGGTGGCTTAGGTGGAGGTTCATCTAACGCCGCAACCACATTAATTGCACTTAATTACCACTGGCAAGCGGGTTTAAGTGATGAAACATTAGCCGAATTAGGGGTAAATTTAGGGGCTGATGTTCCTGTTTTTGTAAAAGGTCATGCTGCGTTTGCCGAAGGCGTTGGTGAAATTTTGACCCCAGCGGAGCCAAAAGAGCAATGGTATTTGGTCGCACACCCCGGAATTTCCATTCCAACCCCGACAATCTTCACAGATCCAGAATTAAAACGTAATTCTCCTATTCGCTCTCTTGGCGCATTATTAAAGGCTCCGTTCGAAAATGACTGTGAAATGATCGCAAGAAAACGTTTTCGTGAGGTTGAATATCTGCTTTCGTGGCTGTTAGAATATGCACCGTCACGCTTAACTGGGACAGGTGCCTGTGTGTTCGGTGAGTTCGGATCACAAGTTGCCGCTAGTGAAGTGTTAATTAACGCCCCTGAGTGGGTGCATGGGTTTGTAGCGCAAGGCGTCAACATTTCTCCTCTGCATTTATTCCGCTCAAGGATACCTGTGTTATTGCACCCGTAAGATGATGTTTACAAACCCTATGTTCATAAACACGTTCTTTACAGGTCAACAATATCTCTCTCTGGACGCAAGCCTGAGGTTTTTCTCGTGCCCGATATGAAGCTTTTTGCTGGTAACGCAACCCCGGAACTGGCTCAACGTGTTGCCAACCGACTCTACACTAGCCTAGGAGACGCGGCTGTAGGTCGTTTTAGCGACGGTGAAGTCAGTGTGCAAATCAACGAAAACGTACGTGGTGGTGATGTATTTATCATTCAATCAACCTGTGCACCTACTAATGATAATTTAATGGAATTAGTGGTCATGGTTGACGCATTACGTCGAGCTTCCGCTGGTCGTATCACTGCTGTTATTCCTTACTTCGGTTATGCCCGTCAGGATCGCCGTGTTCGTTCAGCCCGTGTTCCTATTACGGCAAAAGTTGTTGCGGATTTCTTATCTAGTGTAGGCGTAGACCGTGTTTTAACCTGTGACTTACACGCAGAACAAATCCAAGGGTTCTTTGATGTACCGGTTGACAATGTCTTCGGCAGCCCAATTCTTTTAGAAGATATGCTTCAAAAAGATTTGGACAACCCTATTGTTGTTTCTCCAGATATTGGCGGTGTTGTTCGCGCTCGTGCTATCGCTAAACTGCTAAACGACACTGATATGGCTATCATTGATAAACGTCGCCCTCGTGCTAACGTTTCTCAAGTTATGCATATTATCGGTGATGTTGCTAACCGCGACTGTATCCTTGTTGACGATATGATCGACACAGGTGGTACATTGTGTAAAGCAGCTGAAGCGTTGAAAGAACGTGGTGCTAAACGCGTATTTGCTTACGCAACTCACCCAATCTTTTCTGGTAATGCTGTTGAGAACATCAAAAGCTCTGTTATTGATGAAGTGGTTGTCTGCGATACAATTCCATTGTCAGCAGAAATCAAAGCATTAAATAAAGTCCGTTCATTGACTCTTTCAGGCATGCTGGCAGAAGCAATTCGCCGTATTAGCAATGAAGAGTCAATCTCTGCGATGTTTGAACATTAATTTGTTATAACATTCATTGCAATTTGAGATAACTAAACCCGCTATAGCGTTTGTTATAGCGGGTTTTTTGTTAATGTTTTCCAAAAACAAGGTAGTTTAGGCAATAAAAAAACCCGCCATAATATCAACGGGTCTATTGGTGTGTATTACATTCATAATGATAGCGGTTATTCACTTAATACCAGTTTATCTTAAACTTAGTTATTATTTTTTATCTATTCTGATATTAATTGCATTAACAATATTATGGATAACGGTGATTATCATGGCGACGATAACGCTCATCATGATTACGTAACCACCAATATCTTTCTGCTATTGTTTCTCTACCACCGATACGGGCACCAGCTAGCCAAACCAGAGCACCAATAAAAATCCCCATTAAAGAGATATCTGCTAAAAATTCAGGCAATCCTAATGGGAATATATGACTAAGAAGCGTATAACCAAGACTACCGAGCATCACGACCATCCCCGTAGCCATACATAAATTACCAACTGCAAATGCATGTTTATATTTCATGTTGCACCTCCAAGCGCGTCGTCAGACGATTCAACAACAAAATACATCGAATAACTTTTATTCATTGTGGTTATTATAGCCATAAATCCTAAAAAGGTATTGTCGAAGCGATCACATCGTTCTGATATTTATTGACAAATCTTCACAAAAAATGTGTTTTTTTCTTTTCAATGTAGAAAATAACACTGTTTTTATCGTTTTCGCTCTTTTTGTTAAATTAAAATAAGGGTATTTCCTTGCCCCTGCATTTCTAAAAAACATTCTATGCAATCTATTTTGTGCTTCTGTGCTTAGACAGGTAAACTATGGGCTTTCTTTTAAGACGATAACAGTGAAAGGCTATTGTGAGTAAAATTAAACTTATCGTCGGGTTAGCAAACCCCGGTGCAGATTATGCCCAGACTCGCCATAATGCGGGTGCTTGGTATGTGGATTTATTGGCTCAACGTCATCAGCAATCTCTAAAAGAAGAGAGCAAATTCTTTGGTTACACCGCACGCATTAATTTAAACGGTAATGATGTTCGCTTATTGGTTCCGACCACTTTTATGAATTTAAGTGGTAAAGCGGTACAAGCAATGGCGAACTTTTATCGCATTGAACTTGATGAAATTTTAGTTGCACATGATGAACTCGATTTACCGCCCGGTGTTGTCAAAATGAAATTAGGTGGTGGTAATGGTGGCCATAACGGATTAAAAGATATTCAAAGTAAATTTAGCAATAATCCAAATTTCTATCGTTTACGCATTGGTATTGGTCACCCTGGTGATAAAAATAAAGTTGTTGGCTTTGTATTAGGCAAACCACCAATGAGTGAACAAAAATTAATTGATGACGCTATCGATGAAGCCCTTTCGTGCACAGATATTTTAATGCGTGATGGTTATGAGAAAGCAATAAATCGCTTACATAGTTTTAAAGCATAATCATTGCATTGATAAATTAAGTAATTTCAATATTCAGAGGGTAAAATGCCCTCTTCTTTTGTGCGATTAATTCCTGATGATTTAATCAAACAGGGATTTGCTCTATAATAGCGCCAAATTTTTTTTAACAGCACACAACAGGAATACTCCCTCCTGTTGTTTTTATGTGACAAGGTGAACGTTTATGGGATTTAAATGTGGTATCGTCGGTCTGCCTAACGTAGGGAAATCTACACTGTTTAATGCCTTAACTAAGGCAGGTATTGAGGCAGCCAACTTCCCATTCTGTACTATCGAACCAAACACAGGTGTTGTTCCAATGCCTGATCCTCGCTTAGATAAACTGGCTGAAATTGTTAAGCCACAGCGTATTTTACCGACAACAATGGAATTTGTTGATATTGCAGGCTTAGTAAAAGGCGCATCTAAAGGTGAAGGTTTAGGTAACCAATTCCTAACGAATATCCGTGAAACTGAAGCGATTGGTCATGTAGTTCGTTGTTTTGAAAATGACAATATCATTCATGTTGCGGGTAAAGTTGATCCTGCTGAAGATATCGAAACTATTAATACTGAATTAGCGCTTTCTGACTTAGATACCTGTGAACGTGCAATGCACCGTAATCAGAAAAAAGCAAAAGGTGGCGATAAAATTGCTAAAGCAGAAATGGAAGTGTTAGAAAAATGCTTACCGCATTTAGAAAATGCTGGCATGTTACGTGCTTTAGATTTAACGGAAGAAGAAAAAGCAACAATTCGTTATTTAAGCTTCTTAACGTTAAAACCAACAATGTATATTGCAAACGTTAATGAAGATGGTTTTGAAAACAACCCATATCTTGAAACTGTTCGCAAAATCGCAGAAGCAGAAGGCTCTGTGGTTGTTCCTGTTTGTGCCGCTATCGAAGCAGATATTGCTGAGTTAGAAGATGCAGAACGCGAAGAATTTATGCAAGATTTAGGCATTGAAGAGCCTGGCTTAAACCGTGTTATTCGCGCGGGTTACTCATTATTGAACTTACAAACTTACTTCACTGCTGGCGTTAAAGAAGTACGTGCATGGACAATCCCTGTAGGTGCAACAGCGCCACAAGCCGCAGGTAAAATCCACACTGACTTTGAAAAAGGTTTTATCCGTGCTCAAACTATCGCTTATAACGATTTTATCACTTACGGTGGTGAACAAGGCGCTAAAGAAGCTGGTAAAATGCGTGCAGAAGGTAAAGAATATATCGTTCAAGACGGCGATGTAATGAACTTCTTATTTAACGTGTAAGTTCTTCTATCTTTCATAATGCCAAACCACGTAAATTGAGAAAAACTCAAATACGTGGTTTTTTATTAATTACCTATGAACAAGATAAAATATATTTTTTATTTTTCAAAAAAACACTTATTCTTATTACTTTATCCAATGTAAAGGTATTATTTTACGATAAACCTGTTCAAAATATTTATTTGCGTATTTTTTTATTTTAGATAAAAACAATTTAAGTTCATTATTTTACGAAGATAAATTAGACAGTGTATTTTCCCATATTGTAAACTTTCGCCCCATTAGCTCTGGATTTAATTCATTTGCTTTATTCATCAATGTACAAGCATATTTCAATGGCATTTGATAGTAATCATTATCAATATTGAACATATATTTATCTACGTAGTTGATAATTAAGATAGCAATGCTCATTATTAAGTGAGATTTTCTTTTCTCTATCGTCTGGAATTACTAATATCTGCTCAAATATCGTTGATAAATTTTTATATTTATCTATACCAACTAATTTATCCTTAGCTGTAATAGGTACATCTACCCACGCTGACTGGAATAAATTTTGATACATACCAAGATTAATTGATGATAAAAAACCATCTATTTTAATTTTATTAATTGATGTATTACGATTATTTCTAAATTAAATATTAATTATTTACATTTTAATAAAGTAATCACTAATAATACATCCCCCTTCTCAAGAATAAAATAAAACATCAAATTATTTTAATCACTAAATCTTATTAATTAAATAAAAAACAATTATCTGTATTTAATTTATAAATACACAACTATCACGCACTATTCAATAACAATTAAAACATTTGAAATACTTATTAATTGGAGTAATACTTAATTTGATGCTCGATTAATGATCGATACTTATTAAATAAAGGAATAGTTTTACCATGAATACTAATTTTCAACCTAACATGCGAGATAATAGTGATATAAAACACAATAAAAATCATCATTGCCAATGTGGACAAGAAATAATAACTAACTTAAATAATTATATTACTAAACATCCCGAATGTACTATTTATCAAAATTCATTAATGAGTAGTTTAATTGCGGGTATATATGATAGTGATGTCACTATTGCTGATTTATTAAAGCATGGTGATTTTGGTTTAGGAACTTTTGAACAACTTGATGGCGAGCTAGTTGCATTCAACAATAATGTTTTTCAATTACGCTCTGATGGTAGCGCACGTAAGGCATTAAATTCTCAAAAATCTCCTTTTGCTGTAATGACATTTTTCAATTGTGATATTGAACATCACTTTTCTTATGGTGCATCGCAAAAAGAAATACACAATGTAATTAATCAGTATGTTCCTTCCGACAATCTATTTTGTGCGATCAGAATTGAAGGCGAATTTGAATTAGTTAAAACACGCACAGTTCCTCGTCAAGAACCTCCCTACCGCCCAATGTTAGAAGCTATCGAAAATCAGCCTATTTTCACTTTTCACAATGAAACAGGAACTATTGCAGGTTTTCGATCACCACAATTTACCCAAGGCATAAATGTTGCAGGATTTCATGAACATTATATTAATCAACAACGCCAAGGTGGTGGACATGTTCTTGATTACTACTTAAAAAAAGGCACATTACAAATCGGCATCATTTCTCGCCTTACCATTGATTTACCCAGCCAGTCAGCTTTCCTACAAGCTAACTTAATGCCAGATAATCTTCATCAAGCAATAGAACAAGCCGAAAATTAATTCAAAAGACCGCTTCACTTTATTCTAAATCCAATTTTTTATTCACTTGCAAAATTAAAGAAGGTTATATGAATACTCCTCATTGGAAATGTGGTGCAGATTTAGTTGTCAAACAATTAGAACAACATGGCATTAAACAAGTATTTGGTATTCCGGGTGCAAAAATTGATCGTGTATTTGATTCTCTTGTTGATTCCAGAATTAAAACAGTAGTTGTTCGCCATGAAGCTAATGCCGCATTTATGGCTGCCGCGGTTGGTCGTTTAACGGGTAAAGCGGGAGTGGCTATCGCAACATCAGGTCCGGGATGCTCTAATCTTGCGACAGGCATTGCAACAGCAACATCTGAAGGTGATCCATTAGTTGCGTTGGGAGGATCAGTAAAATCCTCTGATAGATTAAAACTGGTTCATCAAAGCATGGATACCGTGACCATGTTTAATCCTATTACTAAATTTTGCGCAGAAATTGATTCCTCAAAATCAATTTCCGAAACTATGGCTAATGCCTTTCGCCATGCAGAATCAGGAAGACCAGGCTCCGCTTTTTTAACTTTTCCAATGGATATTTTAAATAATGAAGTTAATAGCCCAATATTAATTCCCAAATCAAAATCCAATATTGGTAGTGCAAATAATGATGCCATCCAAGAAGCCGTTAAATTACTGCTGAATGCAAAAAATCCCGTTATTTTATTAGGGCTACAAGCTAGTTACCCTGAAAATGCATTAGCATTACAAAAGCTACTTGATATTTGCCCGCTACCGATTGTTGGCACTTATCAGTCGGCTGGTGCGATTGCTCAACGCCATTTTTCTTTATTTGCTGGTCGTATTGGTTTATTTAATAATCAACCGGGTGATGAGTTATTATCTCACGCTGATTTAGTAATTACTCTAGGTTATAGCCCTATCGAATATGAGCCGTCATTATGGAATCACAATAATGCCAATATTATTCATATAGACGAGATCCCCGCTGAAATTGATTTAGCTTACTGCCCTGATTTAGAATTAACAGGTAATATCAAATTAACAATTAATAATTTAACTCACTATTTTACTAAGCAATCTACATCTCAAATTACACTCTCAAATAATACTCGTCAGATTTTAGAGAAAATTCGTCACCAAAGAGAAATTCTGCAACAAAATAGTTATTTTCGACATGGTTCTCCTATTCACCCTTTAACCATCATCCATGAGATGCAAAATATTATTGATAGCGATGTAACACTCTGCATTGATATGGGAAGTTTTCATATATGGCTCGCTCGTTATCTTTATAGTTTTAGAGCAAGACAAATGCTAATTTCTAATGGGCAACAAACAATGGGTGTTGCATTACCTTGGGGGATTGGCGCTTCTTTTGTTCGACCTTCTGATAAAATTATCTCTATTTCTGGCGATGGGGGTTTTATGCAATCGTCTATGGAGCTAGAAACCGCAGTTCGGTTAAATACTAATATCTTGCATATTATCTGGGTGGACAATGCTTATAATATGGTCGAAATGCAAGAACAAGAAAAATATGGCCGTTATTCTGGTGTAAAATTTGGAGCTATTGATTTTAAACGTTACGCTGAGTCCTTTGGCGCTAAAGGGTTTTCTGTTGAATGTGCTTCTCAATTACGTTCCGTTTTACATGAAGCAATAGCTGTTGATGGCCCCGCGGTACTTGCTATTCCTGTCGATTATCGAGATAACGCTAAACTAATGGAACATATTGATTATAATTTGATTATTTAGTGTATTCTACACTCATCATATAAAAGCCCTCAATAGTATAAAACACTACTGAGGACTTTATAATATGGTACTACTGTTTATTTTGATTTAAATACTCAGCGACACGAGTTTCAATATTTTTACGCTCACTCTCTGATAAAGAATAGAATATAGCAATATTATTGACATCTACATTCAGTAATAAACCGTAATAATAAGCATTTTTCACATCACCTTTAAACAGAAATGCTTCATAGAGTTTTGAGAAAGAAGGCTCTGCAAAACTCATTTTTCCTAATCGAGTATGCATATCTGTCATATAGTCATTATTATTTTTCAGCGCAGAAATATACATATTTACTGCAGGATTTTGATTTACGCTCTCCATTCCATTGGAGTATATTTTATTTAGTTCAGTGTATATATGACTATCTATACCGAATGGATAATCTAAAGATAATTGATACCATTCAATGGCTTTATCTAAGTTTTTCTCAACTAAACAAGGCGCTTCTAAATAATAGTTGCCAATTATTCTAGCGCTATTATAGGTAAACTCGTTACTATAAGGTTTTTCTGTTTCTATCCACTCTTTAAAATAGTTCGCTGCTTTATTGATATTATCTTTATTTTTACAAATATTTTCCACATAGTAATTATAAAGATATTGGCTCGCTTTTTTGTTTCCTAAATTATACGATCCCTCTGCATAAATAAAACTTTTATCAATATCTTCACTAGAATAATACTTTGCTAATAACAATAAATTTTCTTGACTCTTATCTTCATGAATTAAAGAATTATATTTTTGTTGCACATATTCAAAATTACTTTTCTCTATAGAATATAATTCCAAATCAGTACTATTTAAAGGGACAGTGATGTGACTTTCATATTCTTTTGCTTTTTCAGAGTCTTTCTCAACTCCATCCTTTCCATATTTATAAATTAATGATAAGTCTTTCAAGCAAATATTATTACCCAAATCAGCACATTTATTACGCCAGAAAGAGCGTTCTTCCTTGGTGATATTTGTTAATCTATCAAAATTATAGTCATAAAAAATTCCATCTTGCATTAATTCATCATGATATATCCTTGTGACAATAAAATTCATTGCATCAACATACCCAGAATCAGCGAGTTTTATAATTTCTTGATAATATTCAATCAGTTTAGCCTCATCTATATTTTCAGAGTAAGATTCATGCTCAATATTCTTTATTATATATTTAAAATGGATTTCTTTATTTTCACTTAATAAAGATCTAATAATTAATTTAATCGAATCATCAAATAAAGATCTCTCTATAAAAAAATCACTAACCTCAGTATAATTAATTCCATATTTAAATAAAATATCATATACCTCCCGTCTTTTGGATGAACTTATTTTGCTATAAGTCGAATCACATTGTAGCCCTTTAACAAGGTTAGTTAAAATATCCTCATTCATTATTTTTTTATATTTCGTCATCGCAACCAATTGAAAAACATAACTACTGCAACCGTTACCTCTTCCTTGTTCATATAATGAAAAAGCATATTCATCATTATTAAAGGCATCTTGCTCCAAAAGAATGTCGGCATAATAATGGGCTAAGCGATAATCTATATCATAGGTGTTATCTCTATTAACACTATCTTTTAACATCTCAATAATATTTTCTTTTTCTATATATTCTGAAATATCAAAATGAAAATAAAGGCTGATAATTAAATATCTACTTTCTTTCAAAAATTGATCATTAGTAATAGTTTCCTTTAATAAATCAACTGCTTTTTTTAAATCTTTTTTTACACCAATACCATAAGCATATTTTTCAGCCAGATAAAATTTAACCTCAGCTGATGGCTGTATATCATAAGCTTTAAGCATTAATTCAAAAGCTTTTTTGGGATTATAAAATTCACTTTCCACATGCGAGTAAACTTTAGCAGCAGTGATAGTTGCTTGATAAGAATTAGGATATTTTTCTAATAATTTGATCACATATTTTTCAGGCGATTCAATAGAAGATTGTGTTCGTTCGCTATAGCCAATTAATAAACTTTCTATTTTCTTAATTAACCCATCATGATGATCTAAATCCGCTGATAGCTGTAAATAAACCTCAGCTGATCTTGTATCACTCTTCAAATTCTTAACTTCTTTATCACCGTTATACACTTGATAGAGAAAATAAACTGCATCAGGGTAATTAGCATTTGCTGAGTCTATAAGGAGACGAACATCCTGTGTAATTAATGTATATTTTAAGTACATAAACTTGGGATCTTTACTCTCAATAAAAGGATCTAAATAACCCTCTGTTTTGATAGATCTTTTTGATGAATTTGCATTATTTAAATATTGATATATTGCTTCTTTATTACCACCTTCAGCTAATTTTTCTAACTCTCTAAGTGTTGCTCTTTTTTCAAACCATGTTTGTTCACCATAAATTGGTAATAATCTACTTTCTAATTTTCCCGATTGGCTAGATTCAATTTCATTTAAAAATATTTTCGCCTCAGAAGAGCCTAAATCCACTGCCTTTGATAGAGAAGAAAAACCATGAATATCTTCAGGAGTACTCTCGATTAATTCATGATAGCGTAAATATCCTAAATTATAGAGAGCATCCCTATTTTCTAAATTTGCTGATTTAATTAACCACTTTCGAGCAATAAGGCGATCTTCTGGTACTGCAATTCCTTCCCAATACATGACAGACAAGCTAAAAGCGGCTTGAGAGTCATTTTCTGCATGTCGTGTAAAATAGTCTAAAGCTTCCTTATACTCCCCTTTTTGATAATAATTATATCCTTCTTGTAAAGGTGAATTTTCATTTCCTTTAAAATAAAAAAACAACCCCGCCATTAATAATATTATAAATATAGTTTTTATTTTTATCGACATAATCATCCTTTAATGTGTATATCTTTTAAAATCGCATGTAGTCAGTTCTAAATGAAGTTAATTTAACCTTTCTATCAGAAGTTAGATATCATCTAATTTTATAAAACTTACTAATCATTTATATTATCATTAATATTCTTTTATTTTTACTTTGCATGTAATTTAATTTACATTAAACAAAGTCAGCTTTAATTAATAAGTATCAATGAGAAATTAACATGTCATTAACTCGTTCTTTTGTTCTCATTTAATATTTACAAAGATAAATTTATCATTAGGCGATTTTTTACATTGTTAACACTTTTTTGTTTAAAAATCATTTACTGTCTATTCCCTATCTACTCTTTTCCATGAATAATAATAAAAATTACTTTGATACTTCGCTGATACTGATTAATGTCAACTTTCACTTATCAAATTGACTATTTTGATAGATGATATCGTTCCCCTGTTATATTGATATTTAGGACAAAACGCCCATGTCTCACACCTCATTATTTTCTTCTCATGCCCGATTTATTGCACTTCGCCTTCTCCCTAACGAGGATGTGATTATGGCATTACGACAGATTATAAAAGAACAAAACCTAAAATCAGCATTTATTGCAGGTTGTGTGGGAAGTTTAACAGATGTGGTATTACGCTTTGCAGGACGCGAAGAAAATCGCTATCTTACAGGTAAATTTGAGATTGTTTCATTAATTGGAACATTAGATAGTCAAGGTGAACATTTGCATTTAGCAATCTCAGATGAAAATGGATTAATGTGTGGTGGACATATGATGCCAGGTTGTACAGTGCGCACGACGCTAGAGCTCGTTATTGGTGAGTTAGAGCAAGTGACTTTTAGCCGTCAGCCTTGTGAACACTCTGGTTATGAGGAGTTGGTCATCACACCGCGTAAATAGCTTTTTTATAAAAAATAGCTATGTATGCAAAACAATAAAACCAATAGTCACTATCCTTTGTAAAGGTTTTTAAACTATGTCTACAACTCCTCAAATTTCGAGTCGTACACTCGTACTCATTGTTGTATCTATTGCAATAAATATGATCGGCGGCCAAATTACCTCAATGGTAAAACTCCCTATCTTTTTAGATTCTATCGGTACACTGATTTGTGCCTTATTAGGTGGCCCATGGGTCGCATTATTCACTGGATTATTAACCAATCTATTATGGGGATTAATTAGTGGTCCAATGGCGGCTGCATTTGCTCCAGTAGCCATGATGATAGGATTAAGTGCAGGTTTATTGGCTCGTGCAGGTGGTTTTCGTTCTTTAATTCGCGTTATTGGTTCGGGAATTGTCATTACTTTAGCGTTAATGATTGTCGCCGTTCCAATTCGTACTTATTTATTTGGTGGCGCAACAGGTAGTGGTGCTGATTTCTTTGTTGCTTATTTTCATGCTGTGGGTGAAGGGCTTATTGAGTCTGTTGCCATTACTGTATTAGGTGCAAATCTCGCAGATAAAATATTATCAGCGATTGTCGCTTGGTTATTAGTGCGTCAATTACCACAACGAACACAACGTAATTTTCCTTCGATTGCCAAGGTTCGCTAATAATGCATCCATTTACCTCATTGGCATTATGGCTTTGGCTAAGTGCTAGTGTACTTTTTTTATCATTAGGCTTACCACTGCTGATAATCAGCAGTGGTATTTTTATTAGCTTATTGATTTGGAAAGCATCTCGCTGGCGTTGGCGTTTTATTGCTTGGTTAATGATCCCAATGGCAATCGGATTATGGTTAGTCCATAGTGGTTGGTTAGCTTATTGGTTAGTAGGTGGATCTTTAGATACTAGTAAACAAACTATGGCAATAACGCTATGGTTAAGATTATTAGCAATAATAAGTGGTGCTCAATTGTGGTTACAACACTCATCAACAGAGCAATTTATTAGAGCGCTATTTGCTAGCCGTTTACCTATGAGCCTTTCCTATTTATTAGCAGGGCCTTTGCTACTTGTAGAACAATTACGCCAACAATTACACAATATAAGAGAGGCGCAATTAGCGCGAGGTGTTCCTCTTGATGGATCATTTTGGCAACGATTCATCACATTACCAGCGATTATTTTGCCTCTTATTAGTCACGTATTAAGTGATTTAACGATTAGAAGTGCAGCATTAGATATGCGAGGATTTCGTATTATTAAAAAACGAACAACCTTATACCCACCAACGGATACATCACTTCAAACAATGCTTCGCTACTTGATTTTATTGCTTATTTTGGTTGAAGGAGGTATTTGGCTATGGTACTAAATCTTCAGCAATTGAGTTTTACCCCCAAAGGTGACGAAAAATCTATTCTTGGCCCTATTGATTTACAGTTAAAACAAGGGGAATGGCTTGTGATTTTAGGGGGCAATGGCAGCGGAAAAAGCCTTCTTGCGCAATTACTAGCCGGTTGGTACCCCGATTTATTAACAGGTTCAGTGCAAGGCATGGGAATTGTACAAAACATTGCCCTCGATAAAAGCCGATTAGTATCGCTAGCACCCGGACGACAGCTCGTTCAACAATCGCCACAATTACAACTTTCAGGATGTGCATTCACTGTAGAGCAAGAAATTGCCTTTGGCCCTGAAAATTTGGGGTTGAGCGATAATGAAATTCGATTTCGAGTAAAAGAAGCTATGGCATTAACACAATGTGAATACTTGCGTTTTCGTCACCCTTCAACCCTTTCTGGTGGTGAGGCTCAACGTGTTGTCATAGCTAGTGCGCTTGCTATGCACCCAAAATTATTATTACTTGATGAAGCTTTTAGTCGCTTAACGCCCTATGCAACCCAACAATTACACCAACGCATAAAACATTATGCAAAAGAGCATAAATGCAGTGTAGTTATTTTTGAACGCAATTTATTACCTGCAATAAGTCTGAGTGGGCAATTTTTATTATTGGAAGCAGGAAAAATGAAGGCAAAAGGTACTTTAGACTCTATTTTTCCGTTCTTATTTTCAACAATTAATGCTCCTGATGCATGGCAAGCTTTACATTGGTTAATTGAAAACCATCATTGGAATAAGAATATTGTGAATAATGATAAAGCCTTACTTAATGCTTTTAAGGAATTTTATGTTACAGCTCAATAATGTGACTTATCGCTGGAGTGATGATGTTCCGCCTTGTATCTCTCAATTATCCTTAACGTTAAATCAAGGAGAATGGATAAGCTTAGTCGGCGATAATGGCGCTGGTAAATCTACTTTATTGCGATTAATTGCAGGACTATTAACTCCCAACGAAGGTGATATAACACTCAATAATCAGTCACTTGTTCAACTAAAAGCACAGCAACGCGCTCATTATATTGGGGTATTATTTCAAGAGCCTGAACGACAAATTTTTCATAATACTGTTGAGAAAGAGATCACGTTTGGTTTAAAGCAACGTAAATTTCCGAAAGAAGAAATTAAAAAATGTTTAGATGAAACACTGTCGCTTTGTGGTTTAAATGATGTTGCAGATGTTCATCCTTTAGATTTACATGCTGGCCAACGTAGAATGGTTGCTGTTGCGAGCTTAAGTATTTTATCACCTCAAATATTATTACTTGATGAACCCACCCGTGATTTTGATGCATATTGGTTAAGCTGTTTTGAGAATTGGCTTCAGGTACAAAAAACATTAGGTACAACGGTATTGGCTATTAGTCATGATCTTGATTTTACTGCTCGTCATTTTCAGCGTGTTATCCATTTATCCTCAGGTAAATTAATTGCTGATGGTTCCCCTGATAAAGTGCTAATGAATTCAACACTGCAATCCCTTTCTGATATTCCTGCGCCTACGCTATACTCATTAAGTCAGAAACTGAAATTGCCAATTAAAAATACACCTATTGAATGGGCGACAATGTTAGTTGAAATGAATAAAAATTCTAAAATAACCTCATAATAATCTTAATATTTATCACTATTATTATGTTTATTTATAAGTAGTTGGAGATAATTAAATGGAAATTATTCACACTTTATTCGACTCCTTGAGTCACTTGTCTCCTATTACCCTATTCTTATCTATTATTTTAATCACAGCAGGCAAATCAACCATTGGTATTTCTTCATTTTTGCCCCCTGCTTCTTTAATGTTGATCTTTATCTTTGGTGCTTGTTTACCACTTTATTCTCCAATCTTTCTTTGGCTAGCCACCAGTTGTGGTGCTCTATTAGGATCAATTTTAAGCTATGAGTTAGGGCGCTCTATCTATCGTTTTCCTCGCCTTAAAATATGGGTTAATCGCTATCAGTCAAAAATTAATCGCACTCAACAATTATTAAAAAATAAAACTCACTATATTTTGTTTATTTCTCGATTCTTAGCTGTCTTTCGCTACTTAACTCCCTTTAGTGCTGGCTTATTAAAACTACCTGCATATGGTGTTTATATCACCAGCGCTATTTCTGCTTTAGTTTGGTCTGCAATGTTTGTTTTAATCGCAACAGGTGTACTTACTTTTGCTTTATAAGTGGCGAATTAACACTTAATTTTAATCTTTCTATTAATACTAAAAGTGGCCTATTTTCTTTTTACATAATCATATTGTTTAAATATTTTCTGCCCCCTCTTTTTTTCATTTTATTTTTAATTATCGATAAATAGACTATTTTTTAGCTTCTTTTATCTTTTCTTCCATGCTTTATTGATATTTTCTTTCGCATTTTGTGCCTATCACCATAATTATGATTAAAATTTGCATAATTACTATATCGATCACAATTTGTTATCTTCTTGTTTTAATTTCATTACGCCACGTCACAATTTCTTAACATTCCTTATTTCTATAAAAGTTGTCATGTTGTATACAAGTTGGTGTGAAACATTCACCTGCGTTTTTATGTACAGGAACAACATCATGAGAATAAGAAAAACAAAGCTTGCCATCGGTATTGTTGCTGTTATTGCGGTTGTCTCATTAGCAATAGCTGGCAAAAAAGAGAATGCGAATAAACAATTTCTCTCTGTAGCAACCGCTTCAACAGGAGGAACGTATTATCCGATGGGAGTGGGATTAGCAAACGTATGGAGTACACACCTTAAGGATAGAGGCGTTCAAGTAACAGGCCAATCTTCGGCAGGATCGATAGAAAACATCTATTTAATGCAAAAAAATGAAGCTCAGCTCTCTATTTTGCAAAGTCTTTTAGCTGTAGAAGCTTATGAAGGTGTGCGCAATTTTGAAGGTAAACCAGAAAAAAATCTGCGCTCAATTTCTATGTTGTGGCCCAATGTTGAACACTTTGTTTTAATGAATGACAAAGTAAAAACCGGCACATTAGATGATATTCGTGCGACAAGTTTTTCTGTTGGCCCTCAAGCTAGCGGTACAGAACAATCCACAATTATCATTCTTAAAGGTGTTAATTTAACTAAAAAAGATATTACCCCTGAATATCTTGGATATGGAGACACTGTTTCTGCCATGCGAGACGGCCGTCTTGACGGTGGCGCCTTACCTGCTGGCGTTCCAGCTTCAGCCGTCACCGACATGTATGCTAGTGGTGTCAGCGCAAAACTACTCGAAGTCACAGATAAACAACTTGATGATATCAATCATGTGGCAAATTCATGGTTTCGTTTTGAAATACCCGCGAATACCTATCCTCGTCAAACTGAAATAGTCAATACAATAGCTCAACCTAATATTTTAATGGCCACAACCAGTATTGATAATGACTTAGTTTATGAGCTAACAAAAACTATGTTTGAGAACCTTCCTGAGGTTCATCAAGTTCATAGCGCAGCTAAATACATCACCACAGAAAATGCATTAAAAGGTGTTTCTGTGCCATTACATTTAGGGGCTTACCGCTACTACAAAGAAATCGGGTTAGAGATCCCTGATTATCTTATTCCACCAGAAGCTCAAACGCAGATTAATAATAAATAACAGGAGTGAGTTATGACTAATAATGACCACCTAACTCCGGTAGAGCCACCTGCATTAGATAAAGAAGCAAGCTCTGGCAATCGCCAACTTGCTGGCATTTACCTGAAAATTACCACGACTCTTGCAATATTAATTTCACTTTATGCGATTTACTCAAACGCATTATCAAATACTCAAGAGTTTTACCGCAATACTATTTTTCTTAGTGGTATTTTAATTTTAGGCTTTATTTTATTCCCATTCTCTAAGCGTTTTTCCACACCTAAATTTAATGGATGGGATTATCTTTTTATTGCTTTAACATTAATCAGTTATGGCTATTTCTTCTTTAATTATGTTGATCTTCATGTAGTAAGAAAAAGTATTCCAAATACTACTGATTATGTCATGGCTATATTAGGGATTATCGTACTGTTTGAAGCAGCAAGAAGAACTACTGGTTATTTCATTCCAGGGCTTGCAACTTTTGCCATTATCTATGCTTTATTTGGTCAGTATTTTATGGGTATTTTCGGTCATGCAGGATTTTCTGTAGAAAGATTGTTATACCGTTTATTTATGACCAGTGAAGGGATTTTTGGTATTACTCTTTCAACGGCCTCCACCGCTATTGTGGTCTTTATTCTCTTTGGTTCATTCTTGAGTGTCAGTGGTGCTACTGCTTTATTTAATGATTTAGCGCTGGCTATCGCAGGTCGTCGTCGTGGAGGGCCTGCCCAAGTTGCGGTTATTTCATCTGCATTAACAGGCTCTTTAAGCGGAAGTGCTGTTGCTAACGTAGCAACAACGGGTACTTTCACCATTCCTTTAATGAAAAGTATTGGGTTAACTCCGCGTTTTGCTGGGGCTGTAGAAGCAACTGCATCAACGGGTGGTATGATCATGCCTCCGATTATGGGTGCAGCTGCATTTATTATGGCAGGCTTTTTAGGAATTTCGTATACCACCATTGTTATTGCAGCCATTATTCCAGCACTGTTGTATTACGCCGCATTAATTATGGCCATTGACATTGAAGCCAAGAAACAAGGGTTAAAAGGGCTAAGCAAAGAAAATATTCCACAAGTTAAAGCCGTATTAAAAGCCCGTGGCTTACTGTTATTACCATTGGTTATTGTAATTGGAACCTTATTAGTAGGTAAAACACCTATTTATGCTGGCTTCTTAGGTATTCTAACCATTATTGTTGCAAGTTGGATAACACCTGACAAAACTGTTCGTATGACTTTAACGAAAGTGGCTGATGCCTTAGCTGAAGCGGCTCGCGGTTCAGTTCAAGTAACTGTTGCTTGTGCGGCTATTGGCGTGATTATCTGTGTAGTTACAATGACGGGTATCGGGGCAACATTAGCCTTTAATATCGTCTCAATGACGGATAATACACTATGGATGATCTTATTAGTTGTTATGCTAGTGTGTATTGTATTAAGTATGGGGCTACCTTCAACGGCTTTATATATTGTCGTTGCCGTTACAGTGTCACCAATCTTAATTAAAGCGGGTGTTATGCCTTTAGCTGCTCATTTCTTTGTATTCTGGTTTGGGGCACTATCCAATATTACACCTCCTGTTGCCTTAGCCAGTTATACTGCCGCAAGTATTGCAAGAGCAGATCCGATGCAAACATCATGGGATGCAGTTCGTTTAGCCCTTCCCGGCTTTATTATTCCGTTTATTTTAGTCTATAACCCTGCTTTACTGATGCAAGGTGATAATTTAGGTGTACTTTCTATTGGATTAATGATTATTACTGCATTAGTCGGAATTTATGCACTAAGTATCGCAACAGCAAACTTTTGGATGATTAAAACAACGTGGTTTGAACGAATTGCATTTGCAGCAGCGGCAATTCTAATGATTAAACCGGGCTTATATACCGATCTTTTAGGTGTTGCCTTGATCCTATTAACTGGTGCATTCCATCTATTACGGTCTAAAAAACAGTTAGCTAATATGGAGCATGCATCTGGAGAAAACTAGATGATACAAAAGATCTCACGCAAAAAAGCGTCGCATCAAATTCTTGAGCAAATAAAGCAAAATATTAGTAACGGAACATACCCTATTGGTGAAAAGTTACCTTCTGAAAATGTACTCGCTGATGCCTTTGGCGTCAGTCGAGTCCCGATCAGAGAAGCATTAGGTGTTTTAGAAGCCAGTGGCATTGTGACTTCACGCCAAGGAGGCGGTCGCCGTGTCATTGACCATTCTATACTCAGTAAATATGAACCATTAGTCATGGAAATTGCTTGCCCTGAAGAGATTGATTCACTGCTTGAGATGCGAGAGGTCATTGAACATGAAGCGGCAGCTATTGCCGCTTTACGTCGAACACCAGAAGAATTACGCGCTATCGAAAATGCCCACGATGCCTTTGTTTTAGCAACAAGACAGAATAAAAGTATTGGTCATGAAGAAGACTATCAATTTCATCGTTCTATTATGGTTGCTGCACACAATCCTTTTTTTGTCAGGATTTTAGATAATATGCATGAGCTTTATCTTGGTGTCTTAATGTATTCATTAAGTCAAAATAAAGGGCGAGAAACAGAAACAGAGCGTGTTATCGCAGAGCATGAAGCAATTGTTGAAGCAATACGCCAACAAGATCACGATGAAACAAGCCATAAAATGCGCCTTCACTTAACTAATGTACGTGGCAAATTAAAGCGCTTACAACAAGAACCTTGTTAATTTAAAATTTATAAAATGGATAAGATTATGACGTATGACGTGATTATTATTGGTGCGGGATTAGTCGGATTAGGGGTTGCAAGTGCGCTACAAGAAAGTCAACCTGAACTAAAACTACTAGTGATTGATAAAGAATCTGGCCCTGCGGCTCATCAAAGTGGACATAACAGTAATGTTGTTCATTCTGGTATTTATTATACTCCAGGGAGCCTTAAAGCAAGGCTGGCTAAACAAGGGAATATCACCACTTATGCGTTTTGCCAACAACATAATCTTTATTACGATCGTTGTGGCAAAGTGATTGTCGCTACCAATGAAAAAGAGCTAAATGCGTTAGAAAACATTTATCAACGTGGCATTGATAATGGGCTTGAAGTTATCAAAATGACTGAAAGTGAGCTTAAAGTTAGAGAGCCTTATGTCAATGGTATTGCTGCCTTATTAGTTCCTGATGCAGGTATTGTGAATTACTCTGAAATTGCAGCAAAACACGTTGAAATTATTCAATCTCGTGGCGGTGAATTTATATTTGGACAAGCGGTTACAGCAATTAATGAAACCGATGATAGTGTCACTGTAACGACATCCAATGAACGATTTACAGGCAAATGGTTGATTAATTGTGCAGGGTTATTTAGTGATCGTATTGCTAAAATGGCAGGTTATGACACTGGTATGAAGATAGTCCCATTCCGTGGTGAATACTTTATGCTTAATGCCAATAAAAACTACTTAGTCAACCATCTAATTTATCCCGTTCCTAACCCTGATTTTCCATTCTTAGGTGTACACTTCACGCGCATGTATAACGGACATCGCGATGTTGGGCCTAATGCGGTATTAGCGTTTAAACGCGAAGGTTATAAAAAAAGCGATATTAACTTAAAAGATCTCGCTGAAGTGCTCACTTATAAGGGCTTTTGGAAAATTGCAGGTAATTATTTAGGCGAAGGAATGGCAGAGCTTCGTCGTTCATATTCCCGCAAATTATTTACTGCGAATGCACAAAAATTAATTCCTGATTTACGTGAAGCAGATATTCATCCGGGTCCTGCGGGAGTTCGAGCTCAAGCATTAACTCGTGAAGGAAAACTAGTAGATGATTTCCATTTTGTAAAAGGTAAACGTTCATTACATGTGTGTAATGCTCCATCACCTGCAGCAACAGCATCTATTGAAATAGGCAGAGAAATCGTTAGAGAACATTTTTCTTTGTAATTAAAAAATATACGACGAGTAAAAAATAATAAATAGCACTGACATTAATCAGTGCTATTTATTTTATATCACTTACTACACTCTTTTAGCGCTTCATTCATTAACCATTGCTGAAATATTTCCATTGATGCGGTCATTGGTTTTGATTTTAAATACGTTAACCAATACTTACCCATTTCAACTTCTATTTTAAAAGGTTGTATTAGTTGACCACTTTCTATTTCTCTTGAAAACATCTTTGCAGGCGCTAATGCAACTCCGTCTTCATAAATCGCGCTTTCTACCATTAAACGTGAAGAATCAAAAATAGAACCTGTTATTTTTATTGGTGGCATATCTGCTTTTTCAAACCATTGTGACCATTCATCTTCTCGATAAGAACGATATAAATTTTCATTTATTAAGTCAGTTGGATAATGTAGTCGTTTTGCTGTTGTTGGTGAGCACAAGACCGTTAATGGTGCAGAAAATAAGGCTTTATTATGAGTTAAAGGCCATAACCCTTCGCCAAATCGAATGGCAAAATCAAGTCCTTCGGTTGCCAAATTAACTACATTATTATTTGTTCTTAAATTCACTTCTATTCTTGGATATTGTTGCTTAAATTCAGCCAATCGAGGTAATAACCAGCCAACAGCAAATGTTCCCACAGTGGCAATCGAAACAACGTCACGGTATTCACCTCGCTCGAACTGTTTAAATACTCGTTCGATATCACTAAACGCGGTTGTTAATACCGAAAATAAGATCTGTGCATCATCTGTTATCTCCAAACCACGGGGTAAACGCTTAAACAGCATCACGCCCAAACGTTCTTCTAGCATTCTCACTTGTTGACTCACCGCGCCTTGAGTCACATAGAGTTCTAATGCAGCTTTGGTGAAATTAAGGTGTCTTGCGGATGCTTCAAAAGCGCGTAGTGCATTGAGAGGAAGATGTGTTCGCATAATATTATGAGCCATTAGATTTTCTATAGGCTAAGGCGATTTATTATCGATTGTCAATAAATCAATTAAATAGGATATTGCACCTAGTAAATAAATAGCATTATCTCTTGTCGATAACCATCTATTTATATTGAACTTTCTTTATTAAATTAATATGAGCATCAATTTCTATGTTTAAAACAACATACCGTCAAATTGCAGTGATCGCAGTTTCATTAATATCTCTACTGGCTTCACCAATGCTATGGGCTAAAACAAATAGCACTATTGAAGAACAATTAACAATACTTGAAAAAAATAGCCAAGGCCGTTTAGGCGTTGCGTTAATTAATACTAAAGATAACTCACAAATAACTTATCGTGGTGATGAGCGCTTTGCCATGGCTAGTACCAGCAAAGTTATGGCTGTAGCCGCCGTTTTAAAAGAGAGTGAAAAACAAGCAGGATTGCTTAATAACTATATAACCATCAAAAAAGCCGATTTAGTCCCATATAGCCCAATTACAGAAAAACATTTAGCAACTGGAATGACATTGGCTCAATTAAGTGCGGCTACCTTGCAATATAGCGATAATACGGCAATGAATAAAATCCTAGATTATTTAGGAGGACCTTCCAGTGTTACTCAATTTGCACGTTCAATTAATGATGTAACTTATCGCCTAGATCGCAAAGAGCCTGAATTAAATACAGCCATTCATGGTGATCCTCGTGATACCACCTCTCCAATTGCGATGGCTAAAAGCCTTCAAGCATTAACATTAGGTGACGCATTAGGTCAATCTCAACGCCAACAACTTGTTACTTGGTTAAAAGGTAATACAACAGGCGATCACAGTATTAAAGCGGGTTTACCAAAGCATTGGATTGTTGGAGATAAAACCGGTAGTGGTGATTATGGCACAACTAATGATATAGCCGTTATTTGGCCTGAAAACCATGCACCATTAATTTTAGTCGTCTATTTCACACAACAAGAACAGAATGCGAAATACCGTAAAGATATTATTGTTAAAGCAACTGAAATTGTAACAAAAGAATTTTCCAATTTATCTCAAACAAAATAAGTTTCTTTATTGATAATCTAAACAAGAAATCAAATATAGTAATAGAGCTATTTATTGGCTCTATTACTATAAGTACACAAAAAATAATATAAATAACTTGCAGATAAACAATTAGATTATAATAAACAAGCACAATATACTGATTTCAATTAAATGGATTTATTTTAAGGAAGAAAAATGGCCGATCTTTTTGAATTAATTGGTGAATTATTATCATGCGCGGGTCAAATCACGCTCACTCAGATCAGGCTTTGTATCGTTATTCTTACCATATTAATGCTAATTATTGTCTCTTTATGTACTTGGTCGTTTTATCTCTATTTTATTGGTGCCTCATTATTTTTCTGTATGTTACTTTATACACCAGAGATATATCGGTTTATTAAAAGCTGGATAGTTTAACTTATACCAATAAAAAAGCCTCTGTTAAGATTTAACTTGAGGCTTTCTCTATTAAATATGTCTGTGATAATTAAAAATAAAATAATTCTAAATATTTAGAAAATTAAAGTGGTAAAGCAAAACTCACTTTTACCGTTTCCATTGGTACTTCTGTTTTTATACTTTGGATGCTTGGAATTTGTGTTAAATAATCGGCATGAAAACGACGATATGTTGCTAAATCTTTAGTCACTATCCGAATTAACGCATCACACTCGCCGGCCATTAAATGGCACTCAACCACTTCAGGTAACACCTTAATGGCCGTTACAAATTCTTCTATGGTTTCTGCATCCTGTGCTCTAAACCAGATCCTTGCGAATAAAGATAAACCTGCATCAACCATACTACCATCTAATACAGCAACATAACGCGTGATCACTCCCGACTCTTCAAGTAAACGCACTCGGCGAAGACAAGGTGACGGTGAGAGCCCAACTTCTTTTGCTAGCTCAATATTTTGGATTTTGCCATCACGTTGAAGCACCTGCAAAATATGTTTATCTATCTTATCTAATTTTATTGACATCAAAGATTAACCTTAATTCTATTTGTGGAATTTTATTGCCAATTAATTCTTTTTGTTAGCAACAAAGCAACCCGATTTTTTCGAAAACATCATATAATCTTTCCGCTAAATTTCACAGCAAAAACGATGTTTCTCTTAATCTATCTCTATCAGGTGAAAAGATGGAATTTAACACTTTATTATTATTCGCACTGACTGTTCTACCGCTTATCTGTACACCTGGGCCTGATATTCTTTTTATCTCATCCCAAGGGTTATCAGGGGGAATGAAATCAGCATGGATTGCGAATTTAGGCGTGATATCCGGTTATTTAACCCATGCGTTATTGAGTGCCTTAGGGCTTGCCGCCTTAGTATCTACATCTCCCATTATATTTCACTTACTCAAATGGGTCGGTGTTGCCTATATCAGTTATCTTGCCATTAAAATGTTGATATCAGCCTGCAAAAAAGGAAAGTTAGTCCTTAATGCCACTAAAACTTCATCTCTATTTCGTAAAGGTTTTTTAACCAGTTTCCTTAATCCTAAAGGCTTATTAGTTTATCTCGCTATTTTACCAAACTTTATTGATAATCATAATGATGTCGCAACACAATCATTGCTGTTATCTGGGATATTTATCACGACTTGCTTAATTATTTATGGTCTTCTTGGTAGCTTCTTTGCTTATATCGGCTTAAAAGGCGGTTTAAGTGATAAACGTCGTCGTTATAACGATGGTATTGCCGGTGGATTACTCACTTTTGCCGCCGTTAATCTGGCTTTTAATTAGCCATAATCCTAAGCATCATTTATTATTTCAGTCAGTATTTGACCACAAAAAATACCTTTATTTTAGTGGTCGAATATCTGCCCATAATAATTGGCAATTTGCGGTTAACGGCCTTATCTCACCTTCTCGAATATCAGGTAACCACCATGCACCTTGCCCTTTTGATAAATGCTGACAAGTAGCGCCAGTTAAAGTCCATTCACCTTGCGTTATATAAATAAGTCCCGCATGAGAACTTGGTAATATTAGTGGTTGCGTTACTAATGTGGTTTCTGCTTTCCAGCATGTTCTGCGTACCATAATATTTAAACATTTTACGCCTCCTTTAATCAGCTCTGATTTAACATGAATATCACCTGAAAAATCAAAAGGTTGATAAGGATCAGTGACAGAGTGACTCAGGAATCCCGCGCTATTTAAATTAAGTCCATTGCCTTCTAATAGCACCATTTGCCGTTCTATATCAGGAAACTGCCCTAATGAGCCATTATCTTCGATAGATGTTAAACACGCTCGCCATGAAAAATCATTATTCACTGGCCAACACACAATTTCTTGGGTTGTGCCTTTTTGATTACTCCATGGAATAAACGGTAACTCTTGTTGATCAAAACAACGTAGCTTCATTGTGTCCTCCTGCAATATCTGGCTAGTCAGTCTGATAATGAGGTTAAGAATTAATCATTGGAGATTACCGTTCATAAATCAATATATAACTTTTAAAAATGTGCGCTAACGTCCGCTATTTACGTCGTAATTTTCTACATCCTTCACCGATAATTTCCATTCCTTTTTCTGTCCTGCTATTCCATTGAAAAGAAGAATTTAAACGAAAGGCATGGTTAAATTGAGAGCTGGTGGAAAACATAGAACCCGGTGCAATACTGACCCCTCTTTCCAATGCAAAGTGATACAGTTTATTTGCATCAAATGTTGATTCAAATTCTAGCCAGAGAAAATATCCGCCTGTCGGAATATTCACTTTTACATCTTCAGGTAAATGTGACTGTATGGCTTGTAACATACGATAACGCCTTTGTTCTAATAATAATCTTAATCGACGAAGATGCGTATCATAGCCTCCTTGAGATAGGTAGTCCGCAATGGCTTGCTGTGTCGGCATACTCGCAGAAACTGTACTCATCATTTGTAGCTGTTGTATTTTTGTTGCGTGTTTTCCTGCAGCAACCCAACCTACGCGAAAGCCTGGAGCCAAACATTTAGAAAAAGAAGCACAATGTAATACGCTATTCGTTTTATCAAAGCCTTTTACTGGCATTGGTGCCTTTTGACTGTTATAGAGTTCTCCATAGACATCATCTTCAATTAACGTTATCTGTTTTTTCGCTAATATCTCCACCAGCCTTATTTTATTTTCATCAGGCATTGTTCCACCTAATGGGTTTTGGCAATGAC
Organism: Proteus sp. G2669; assembly: GCF_009915245.1. Taxonomy (NCBI): domain Bacteria; kingdom Pseudomonadati; phylum Pseudomonadota; class Gammaproteobacteria; order Enterobacterales; family Morganellaceae; genus Proteus; species Proteus sp. G2669. The sequence continues at coordinate 36,662 of NZ_JAABLX010000027.1, forward strand.
TCATCAACCAACACGCTTTTATATCGTATTGATCCACTACTTTTTCGAGTTCATCTAAACAAATTCCTGTTACAGGATCTGTTCGAATCGCAATGGCTTTTAAACGTAAACGTTCAATAGCTTGTAACGCGCCATAAAATGCGGGTGATTCAATCACAACCCAATCACCTGGTTCGGTTACAGCCTGTAAACTAAAGCTCAATGATTCCATTGCACCCGCAGTAATAACAATGTCATCTGGAGAGACGTGAATGCCTTGCAATGCATAGCGTTGTGCAATGTTACGGCGTAACTTTTCATTTCCTGGTGGTAAATTAATTACTGAACTTTGAGGTGCTAAATGCCTTGCTGCCGATGCTAATGCACTGCTGAGTTTAGGTTGGATAAATAAACTAGGATCGGGAAATGCTGAACCAAAAGGAATAATCTCAGGATCTTTACATGCTTGGAGCACATTAAAAATGGAGGTACTAATCTCAACATTTTCACTCATGTGTAGTCCTTTACTGGCTGTCACTTGACCAAAGCGTGTATTACGATGCGCAACGTAATAACCTGATTGTGGTCGCGCGGTTATCCATCCTTGGCTTTCTAATAACTGATACGATTGTAAAACAGTCATTAAACTTAAACCTGATTGTTTTACCGTATCCCGCAATGAAGGTAAACGGTCGCCAGATTGCCAGATATTATCTTCAATCTGCTGGCGTATTTGCGCTGCAAGCTGTTCATATCGAGTCATATAAAACTGTTCACCTCAAAACTGTTATAGTCATTTTTAAACTTATTGTCACTATTATAGCTTACTGTCATATGGTCTACTAATCCACACGATTTACCTGCAATTTACATATCAATAAAACGAGGTTTTTATGCTTGGGTTAAGTGCCTTCGATTTGGCGCGTATCCAATTTGCGTTCACAGTTTCTTTTCATATTATCTTCCCCGCAATTACTATCGGACTGGCTAGTTTTTTAGCTGTATTGGAAGGTTTATGGTTAAAAACTCGCAATAAGGATTATTTAGCGTTATTTCATTTCTGGTCAAAAATATTCGCTGTTAACTTTGCTATGGGTGTTGTCTCTGGTTTGGTTATGGCCTATCAATTTGGAACCAACTGGAGCTTTTTTTCTGACTTTGCCGGCTCAATTACAGGCCCTTTGCTGACTTATGAAGTGCTTACCGCTTTCTTCCTAGAAGCGGGTTTTTTGGGTGTAATGCTATTTGGTTGGAATAAAGTGGGTGAAAAACTTCACTTTTTCGCAACCTGTATGGTGGCATTAGGCACATTGATGTCAACGTTTTGGATCTTGGCATCAAATAGCTGGATGCAGACACCACAAGGATTCGAAATCATTAATAACCAAGTTGTACCCGTAGATTGGATTGCGGTTATTTTTAACCCCTCTTTCCCTTATCGTCTCGCTCATATGGGTGTTGCCGCATTCCTTGCTTCTGCTTTCTTTATTGCAGCTTCTGCAGCGTGGCATCTCCTTAAAGGCAATAAAACATCAGCAATGAAAAAGATGCTTTCAATGTCTTTGTGGATGATTTTAATTTTAGCACCAATTCAAGCACTCATTGGTGATGTCCATGGTTTAAATACCTTAAAACATCAGCCTGCAAAAATTGCTGCTATTGAAGGCCATTGGGAAAATAAACCGGGTGAAGCAACACCGTTAATTCTTTTTGGTATGCCTGATATGGATGCTGAAGAAACGAAATATAAGATAGAAATCCCTTATCTTGGCAGCATGATCTTAACTCACAGCTTAGAAAAACAAGTTCCGGCATTAAAAGAATTCCCTAAAGAAGACCGACCTAATTCACTTATCGTTTTCTGGTCTTTCCGCATTATGGTTGGCCTAGGGATGTTAATGATTTTAGTGGGTGTTTGGGGAACTTGGCTGCGATATAAAAAGAGACTTTATGAATCTAAGACCTTCTTACGTTTAACATTTTTAATGGCGCCATCAGGTCTTATCGCTATTCTTGCAGGTTGGTTTACAACAGAAGTAGGTCGTCAGCCTTGGGTTGTTTATGGCATACAGCGAACACGAGACGCCGTCTCTGCTCATGGTGAAATGCATATGAGTATAAGCCTACTGATCTTCTTTGTTGTTTATGGTTCTGTGTTCGGTGTTGGATATGCCTATATGTTAAGACTGATCCGTAAAGGTACTTCGGAGGTTCATCATGGGAATTGATTTACCCGTTATTTGGTTCATCATCATCGTATTTAGTACATTAATGTATATTGTAATGGATGGCTTCGATCTCGGTATCGGTATGCTCTATCCATTTATTAAAAGCGACCAAGATCGTGACTTAATGATGAATACCGTAGCCCCAGTGTGGGATGGTAACGAGACATGGTTAGTCTTGGGGGGAGCTGCATTATTTGGTGCATTTCCGCTTGCTTATGCTGTTATTCTTGATGCATTAGCAATGCCTTTAACTTTAATGCTTGTCGCGCTGATTTTCCGTGGTGTTGCCTTTGAATTTCGTTTTAAAGCAGATAACAGTCACAAAAGCTTTTGGGACAAATCCTTTATTTTCGGATCAATACTAGCAACCTTTATGCAAGGCGTTGTCGTTGGTAGCGTTGTTCAAGGTCTACCTGTTGTTAATCGTACATTTGCAGGTAGCTATTTTGATTGGCTGTCGCCTTTTGCACTCTTTTGTGGTTTTGGTTTAGTTATCGCCTACTCCTTATTAGGATGTGGCTGGCTAATTATGAAAACCGAAGGCCATTTACAGCAAAATTTATATAAAGTTGCTAAACCACTGACACTGGTAATGCTTGCTGTGATCGCTGTTGTTAGTGCATGGACGCCACTAGCACAACCTGCCATTGCTGAACGCTGGTTCACGTTACCTAACTTGTTCTTCTTTTTGCCCGTTCCACTTTTAGTGTTATACAGCTCATGGCTGATTTTGCGTTCGATAAAAAAACAAGGACATTATCTTCCTTTCTTTGGAGCATTGGCTTTAATTTTCTTAGGTTTTGCCGGATTAGGCATCAGTATTTGGCCTAACATTATTCCGCCTGCCGTGAGTTTTGTAGCAGCTTCTGCACCACCAGAAAGCCAAGGATTTATGCTAGTTGGCGCACTCTTTATTATTCCAATTATTCTCGTTTACACATTCTGGAGTTATTACGTTTTCAGAGGAAAAACCAATTATGAAGAAGGCTATCACTGATCCACAAATACAAAGCAAACCCTCATTATTAAAAAAATGGGGCTGGCTAATTACAATTTGGTTTTGTAGTGTTTTAGCTTTATTTGCGGTTTCTTCTCTTTTTCGATTCTTAATGACGCTTGCGGGAATGAAAGTGAAGTAAAGGCAAAACACACACAGCAATATAAAACATAGTACCGCACAACGGTAAAATAAACACAAAGGGCTGATATTATTTTAGCCCTTTCTTATTTCCCATAATTAACTAAAATTAAATCAAACGCATTGATAAAATAACTATAAATACATCATTTTTGATTAATAGTAAGGGATAAAATCTTTTTTATTCTGTTATGACGATAAATAAAGATATAAAAAATCCTATAAAAAGCCATCTTCACTAGAAATAAAATAGAGTACTTGTTGAATTCAATTTCTAAAGTAATTATGATACCCGCCGCTTAGCACTCCACACCTGTATTAGTTTATAAAGACGTATATTGTGCATCATTTAGATATTACCTATTTGATTAACTTAAAAATTAAGCTTATATCCCTATGAAATAGAGGGAATGACCATAATGTCTTTTTAAAAAATATATTTTGATAATTTAGAATTATCTTAATTGCTAAGAAAGATCACCTAAACTAGGCTTACGTATTGTTGCTACTAAATTAAGGATGAAGTCATGAATTGGTATTTGGAAGTCATTAAAAATAATTACGCTAACTTTTCAGGTCGTGCTCGCAGAAAAGAATATTGGATGTTTACTCTGGTAAATACCATTATCATTACTGTTCTATATGCTATTTTAATGTCATCAATAGACATGAACACTGGTGAAACGAGTTCATTAGGTTCGATTGTAGGTATTATTATCGGTATTTATTCTTTAGCTATTATCGTACCTAGCCTTGCTGTAACTATTCGTCGTTTCCACGACCAAGATAAATCAGGTTGGATGTTCTTACTTGCATTTATTCCTGCTGTTGGTGGATTAATTGTTTTTGTCTTTATGTGCCTAGAAGGAACTAAAGGCGACAACAGATTTGGCCCAGATCCTAAAGCTTAATCTATTACTGGCGTCATATAAAAATACAGTGAGTATACTATTTTAAGTTTACTCACTGTATTAATTGATTTTTCTGCCTTTATTTCAACTATCTAAAACTATTTCTTTCTTCAAATAAAATAATACCAGCCCCCGCCTACCACATTGTATTTTAGTGTTTTTATTTTCTTCTAATTTCTCTAATTAATGCCTCTGAATTATTACCACAAGCTTATTACATTGATTTTTAAGTTTTTTTCTTTATCGTAATTTGAGCCTAATCACACAATGATAAGTAAAACATACACCTCACTTTACTAAATCAAAGTTAATGTTGATAATGACTATCATTATTAATTGAAAATGATAATATCTACATCGAAAAAACAATTAAATGAGTCAGGTAAAAAAACGTGAGTAACCAAAAAACACCTCAAGAAAAAAACATTTATAAACCAGCGCCTCCTCGCCTAGTTCAAGTAAAACGTATTACTGATGTCACGCCAGGAATGCGCTGTATTACCTTTACTAGTGATGATTTAGATACTTACCCTGCTGATACAGCGGGCGCACATCTAAAAATATTTTTACCATTAGAAGGTCAAGTGAAGCCTACAGTACCGGGTTTTTCTGAAAAAGGCCCTAAATGGCCTGAAGGCGAACCAAGATCGATTGTACGAACTTATAGTGTTCGTGCTATTCGCCCAGAGCAAAAAGAGTTAGACATTGAATTTGCCGTTCATGACGATGTTGGCCCAGCTATTCATTTTGCACTAAATGCTAAGCAAGGCGACTACATTGGGATCACTAATCCAGGTGGCCCTGATCCCCTTTTAGCCCCTGCGTCACATTACTATATGGCAGCCGATCCAAGTTCATTACCTGCTTTAATGGCTTTAATTGAAACCATGCAGCCTAATGTTCAAGGAAAAGTCGTTATCCGAGTAGAAGACGAAACGCATCGTCAAGAAATTAAACGTCCTAATGGATTAGAAATAATCTGGCTGATTGGCTCAGTTGAAGAACAAACTGAAAACTTAATTAATGAATTTATGTCATGGGAATTACCTGCTGAAGATGTGGCATTTTGGATTGCAGGTGAAGACAAAATTATTCGTGCATTAAGACGTCATATTCGTCGTGATAACGGTTATGATCGTAGCTTAATTTATGCCATTCCTTATTGGCGTTTTGGTTATGACGAAGAAGGTTATCACGCTGAACGTCACCATGTTATGGATAATGAAGACGTAAGCTAAGCAATAAATTAAAGATTAAACGTTGGCTGTACAGGCTGCATATTAACTCCCTCAATAATATGCAGCCTTTTTTACTTTATAAAAAATTTCTTATGCCCAATTTAATCATTATAAGCAGCTAATACATGATGACATAATGTAGATCGCACACAATCTTCCTGCATAAACTTAATCACACCTACTCGACTATTAGCCTCAAATCGAATAAGAGCATCCGCTAATCCAGACGGTACACCAGAAGGTAAATCACACTGTGTAATATCTCCATTTACCACAACAGTGACATTCTCACCCATTCTAGTTAAGAATAGCTTCATTTGATTCACAGTAACATTCTGTGCTTCATCTAAAATAACAAATGCATTTTCAAAAGTACGACCTCGCATATAAGCAAAAGGTGCAATTTCAACCTTGCCAATTTCAGGACGTAAACAATACTGTAAGAATGAAGCGCCTAAACGTTTCACTAATACGTCGTAGACAGGACGAAAATAGGGTGCGAATTTTTCCGCAATATCACCAGGTAAAAACCCAAGATCTTCATCTGCCTGCAACACTGGTCGAGTAACAATAATACGTTCTATTTCTTTATTAATTAAGGCATCGGCAGCCATTGCAGTACTGAGAAAGGTTTTGCCACACCCAGCTTCCCCTGTAGCGAAAATAAGATCTTGATGTTTAATTGCATTCATATATTGGCGTTGTACTTCATTGCGAGGAGATAACAAGCGTTCATCACGCTTTTCTCTCGCCATACCAATGGTATCAATATCCCCAAATCCTGGTAAAACCATAACATTATCTCGATGCGCCCCATTACGTTGTTCTTTACGTGAGGTGCGTTTATTTTCTCGGCGTAAACGTGTTGCTGCTTTTTGTCTACTCATAGTGGTATTTACCCTTGTTAGTCTTCAAAAAGTCATCGACATCTCTATTTGTATTCCATTCGCTTACCGATGAGTCCCCTTCAGACTCTGTTTAGTCGCAGAAAACAAAAAAACCGGTCACAATCCTGAACATTAAACATCAATGAACGGTTGTTGCCGGTTTTCTGTGAGTAACGAGATATTTCCATTGCTTCTATCATTCATATTCCCCATCATGGAGTTAGAGTGAAAATTAACGAAGCTTTATGACAGTATAATGACAAAAGAAAAATATTTTCAATACTGAGTCGATCTATAACGAGATGAACTTAACATAAAAATAACAATAAATGTTATTTTAGGGGGAGTAAATGAATTTCTTACGATTACCTTTTATTTATTGGTTACTACTTAACCTAATTCCATTTATTGGTTTTGAACTTCATTCAGGCTCTCTGAATATGGGTTTCTTTTTTTATTTAGGTTTACTCACGATTACGACTTCTGGGATCTGGCTTTTTTATTGCCTCTCATTTTTTATTAAACAAAAAACATCTCCTAATCCCAATCACACACCTCGACAATTAGTGACAAGTGGCCCTTATAAAATTAGCCGTAATCCTATGTATCTCGGTTTTTTGGATATCAGTATTGGACTGTTTTTTATTTTTGGTAATTGGGGATTTTTGGGTGCTGCGATTGCGTTTTACTTTATTACTGATCGCTATACGATAGTACGTGAAGAAAAGATCTTAAGTGAGTTATTTCCACAAGCGTGGCAACAATATTGTCGCCACGTTCGTCGTTGGATGTAATCTCAATAATAACCCTTAAGGCTGTTTGCAATTATTTGCTAAACGATAACCAGCCTTAATAGCCTCATTTTCTGTTTTAAAGAAGACAGCATTTTTATCTGACATGGTTTTATAACCAGAGCAATGGGCAAAATGATAAATCTTGCTATTTATATTACCCTTAATACTTTCAGATTGTGCTGTACTTACTTGTTTAGGTGTTTCAGTTTTAGCTTTAGTGACAGGTGCATTATTTGTTGCAGATAATCCGGCACCACTATTTTTATGTCCTAATTGCCACTTCACTTCTCCCGTTACAAAAGGATTATGATATCCAACGACACGAGCAATGCGATTATCACGCTCTTTTTCCCATACCGTTGGTGGATAAGCCTTATCCCAAGCCATTAATAATTGTTGTTGCTGACGTGACATTGAGAGGTTATAGCGGTCATGTAAATAGAAATAGACCCTTGCTACTTGACCTTTCACTTCATTACGAGGCTCAAAGGTGCGTGAAGCAAAATCAACACGGCTACGACATTGGCCATATTGGTAAGACGCTTGAGCAGGTAATTGCCCAAAGCTGAAATTACTACGATCGCCATTAACTTCACCAATAGAAGGCGCTAAATTATGTAAATCAGCTTCGATCTTGCCAAACACAGGATCGTTTTTCACACAATTAGCTCTTCCTCCATTTTGCCAGCATTGACGCTGATGCCCAAACACCCATGCAGGAACAATATGTTCCCACTCAATACGTGCAGCTCTTGTTTGTTGTGTTCTTACTTGATAGCCACAACTAGCTAAATCAACACGACCACCTGATTTCCCTACCCATTCCCAATCACAGCCACAATAAATCGTTCCTTGTGATTTTTGATTTTGATCATAATAGATACGTTCTTTTGCTATCTCTTTTGCTTTTGTAAAATTTTCTGGCGCTTGTGCTTGAACATTTAATGTAAAAATAAATAAACCCAACACAACCGCAGTATAGTGTAATATTTTTCTCAAAGTGGTATCTGCCTTACGCTTTATTTTATTAAACCCAATAAGAATTATCTTTAATAACCAACTGATAATCTTATTTTTATTTTTCTTTATTTTACCTTTTTTAAATTTATTTTGGGCAATCTTTCTTACTATTTTTTATGTAAAAAATAAAACAATAAGCGTGAATGGGAATAGAAAAAGCCGTTATTCTCGACATTAACGCAAAAGGGATTTGCTATGGTTTAGTCCATCAATGATTTGGAGAAATTTAAAAATGAATGAGAATATGCTGAATTTGATGGATGAATTAGTCGAGATCACAAAAAAGCATGCGAATAACGAAGATGTTAAAGCGCATGCAAGTTTGGAGTCTGAAAACAAATTACGAATTCAAATTATTATTTCTGACAAAAATGAACTGGATATTACATTAAATTCACTACAACACGCGATGTAAGAAATTATACACTCGGACGCTTGCGATATAACCATAATCCCGGCAAGGATAGCCCGATAGAGAGCGCACCGACAATAAATGAAGCTTTAAGGAAATTAGTAACTAAAGCTTCAAAAATCTCCTCGCTATAACCGATTTGTGTTAATTTCACCACAGAGATCATCGCGATATAAGCATTAATTCCGGGGAACATTGGAATAACAGCCGCGACAGTGAAAACTTTAGGATGCGCAAGCCACCAACGTGACCATTGAATGCCAATACAACCGACTAAAATTGCAGCACAGAAACTTGCCCATTCAATATTCATTCCACTCATAATCAGTACAGTACGTGAGCCATGCCCTATTGCCCCTAATAACGCGCAATATTTTAAAGCACGTAAAGGTACATTAAATACCATTGCGAAACCCACCGCAGGAATGGCTGCTAAAATCATATCTTCAATAAGGGTAAGAATAATCGTTATTATGCCCAATCTCTTAACTCCCATACTGCCATGGCTAAAATAACCCCTAAACAGGTTGCCAATGTTAACATTGTTGCCATTGCCCAACGCGCTAAGCCCGTATTAACATGACCTTTAAACATATCAGCAACAGCATTAATTAAAGGAAATCCGGGAACCAGTAATAAAACACTGGCGGCCATTGAAATAGTTGCGGTTGTTTGAAAATAAGAGAGTTTTAATAATAAACCTGAAACAGATGTGGCAACAAAAGCGGTAATACAGAAATTAATTAGTGGATTCATTTGGCGATGCGTTAATACTTGGCGTACAAACATACCAAGACCGCCACCAATAGCTGAAACTAAAAAACCATCCCAATTGCCACCATTTAATTTAGAGAAACAGCCACAAGATAAGGCAACCATAAAAATAATCGCCCAACGTGGATAACGTAATGGTTTTATATGCTCAAAGCGTTTTCTTGCTTCATGGATATCTGCAAGGTGATGTTCAACTAAAATAACAATATGCTGAACTTCTGTCACAACATGCATATTAATGCCACGATCAACTATCTTTCGTGTTGATGTCTGGCAATGTCCATTAACTATCGTCGTTAATACAACGGCATTAGCAGAAATTGCACTTTCGACTTGATGTACACCTAAAGCTAAACCTAAACGGGTTGAAAGCTGTTCAACCAGCATACTTTCTGCGCCATGTTGCAATAGCAATAACGCAGTTTGAATACATAACTTGGTAATTTCACGCTGTTTATCTTGTGAAATGGCAGTGCAGTCCGCCATTATCTCATTATCCATACCATGCCTTAGTTTTAATCACAAACGAGCCATTGCTAATATAAAGTTTATCAGCATAGCTCATTTTTCGCTCTATTATCTTTCAATACTATTATGAACAAATAAAATATTTAAGGCAGTAGGTAGATCAATCTTTATTTACTCACTCGCTCATTCGTAGATTTCTTCTTTAGAAAAAACCATTAAATAATATGTGATCTAAATCATTCTAGGTATAGCTAGCCAATAAGTAGCGCTTTTAGGATACGAGCAATGGTATATAACTTGCGCTAATAGACGCCGTCGTCTATAACGCTGTAATTTGAAGTATGACGAGTATATAAAATAATAAAGGTGCCAAAATCGCTGGCACCTCAAATAGCTTTTTCGTCATTTTATAATGAAGTTTAATTACGCAACCAACTCATTAGCTTTAACATACGACTCATCCAGAGTTTCTGCAACAAATACGGGAACACCATAAACAGCTGAAATAACAGAAGAGAGTTGTACCAGTTGCTCTTTATCATTTTTTTGTGGATCAGCAGTCATTATCATACCAGCACAATATTCACTAAGAAGTGCCTTACCCTCTTTTAGCCAGCGTCTTACTGCTTTCATCCCTTCCATATCTTCTTTTTTATGCTCTTTCTCTTTTTTATTAATGGACGGATATACCAAAACAAATTTTTTCTTTTCGTTTAGTACTACATCCATTTCAGCTGTCCAATTGTTGGCATCTTCCAAAGTTTCTGGGAATATTTTCATAGTAACAACAGGAAATTGTCCAACATCCATGACAACAAAATTTTGGTTATTCAACATAATACTCATCTCTCATTAAAAAATAACAGTCTCTACTTTAGAATGCCTATCATTCTCAATCAATGAAGTTCCTTATGTTTGCATAAAAACCGCATTAATAAACAATTGCGCCCTATCTATATTTTTTATCTAGTATTGAAGTGAAAATGTATATCCAAAATAATAAATAATTTTTTATAAACTAAAGCAAAAAAGCCCCTAAATAAATAATTTAGGAGCTTTTACTATTTTTACTTTTATGAGAAATTTTAGCGGACAACTAAAACAGATTGCTTAGCATAAGCAACGATACCTGACGCATTTGAACCTAATAAGTGTGTTGAAATACTTGGACGACGTGAACCAATCACAATCAAATCAGCATTAATTTTTTCAGCTAGCTCTAAAACTTTATCTCTTGCAGAGCCAAATACGGCTGAATACTCAACTCGTTCATTAGGCAAATCGATACTATTAGCTAATTCTTGCAGTTGTTCTTGTACACGTTCAAGTGCTTTGTTGGCAAAAGAACTTAACATGTCATAGTGATAGCTATAGCTAATAGAAAAACGTGAAATATCAGGAATAGCATGAAAAAGATGCAGTTTCGCCCCTTCTAGTTTGGCAATATAAACTGCGTGTTGTAAGGCTTTTGTTGTTAACTCATCTTCTGAAATATCAACAGGTACTAGAATTGTCTTGTACATAGCAACTCCTCATTATCAGATTATTGTCTGTTTATTATTGTAGCGTTAAACCCACAGCTTGCTTATTTAATCTTCCTCAAGATGCCATTTATGCAATTGTCGATGAATAAACGGTGTGACAACCAGCCCAATTGATAAAATAAAAACACACTGAAGAAACAATCCATAAATTGCAATAAAAAAGCGCCCTGTTGGGGTTGCAGGTGCTGGCTCTACAGGTTGTCCACTCAGCATAGAAATTGCATTTAATGCGGACTCCATAAAGCTATGCCCTTCAATTAAATAGAATCCTAATACACCGGGTAATAACCCTAAAAAAAAGAAAATAGAGCCTATTACATAATAGCGTAAGATGCGTAGAATAAAATGATCGAGCCTTAAAAGTTCTTGGGTAAATTTTTCCATTCTTATTCACTCTATAGAGTGTCGATTCAATAAATGGCTTATTAAATAAATAAGATAAACTACGCAAAATAAGAATATGCTACGAGGAATACTCATAGCATATTAATGAATATATTAACGAACAACTAGCACTGAAATTTCCGCGTAACGAACTACGCCTGCAGCTGTAGAGCCTAATAAATGAGTGCTAATATTAGGTCTACGTGAGCCAATGACAATTAAGTCGGCTTGAATATCTTTTGCTGTAACTAAAATCTCATCACGAGGTGAGCCAAAAGTAACCGTATAAGCGACCTTTTCAGCAGGTAAATCCACCGAATCTACCAACATTTGCATATCATTTTCTGCTTTCACTGTCGCTTTATCTTTAATTTCTGGATAACCCAGTGAATAAGCATTAATGATTGCCGAAGAGATAGGAAGAACATGAATTAAATGTAAGTTAGCTCCCGTTTCTTTTGCTAAATACACTGCATGTCGTACTGCTTTACTGGTTAACTCTTCTTCTACAATATCAATAGGCACTAAAATCGTTTTATACATAATAACTCCTCTCAACTCTCCATTTACCTTAATCCTACCGCAATAACCCAAAGATTACTGTGAGTGAATTAACTAAAAACAATCTAATCTTAATATAAACCTACTTTAATTATTAATACGTTATACGAAAAAACAAAAGATCTTATTCAAAATAATCGGCATTATGTTTTTGTGTTCTCGCCCATATTTGATTACGAACATCGCGGACAGTATCAATCAATTCTGAAGCTGTTAAGCCTATTGGTCCAATACCTTTTTCAACTAAAATATCGGCAGCTATACCATGTATCCAAACCGCACTTTTAACTGCATCAGACATTACCATTCCTTGCGCTAAAAAACTCCCCATGATACCAGTTAATACATCCCCACTTCCTGCTGTTGATAATCCACTGTTACCTGTTCTATTAATTATTATCTCCCCTGTAGGAGAAGTAATAACTGTATGTTGTCCTTTGATTATTGCCCAACAGTGGTAAAGTTTTGCCACTTCTTTGGCTGCTTGTTCTCGGTTATTTTGAATATCACTCAATGTACAATTAAGTAAAATAGCGGCTTCTTTGGGATGTGGCGTTAATACACAATGTTGATTAAGTGAGATTTGTGATTTTAATTTTGCCATCAACACTAGCGCATCTGCATCAAAAACATAAGGCTGATTTTCATTCCGCTGAGCTAATACATTTAATAAAATATTTTCAGAATTTGCTGACAACCCCAACCCACAACCAACCGCCCAAGCAGAAATATCTTGCCTATCCACTAACTCAGACGCTGTTTTTAGCATGAGTTCTGGTGCACTATCAATAAAAGGAAGAGGAAGTTGTAACTGTGCGAAACCAAGAAAAATTTTTCCACAGCCCGCTTTTAATGCACTTTTACCAGCCAAGACAATGGCACCACTCATTCCTTCAGCGCTACCAATAATACCAATTGTTCCAAATGTACCTTTATGTGTATTTCCTGTTTTACGCTGATAAAGTGCAGGGTAATGTGTTATTGCATGTAATAGTTGCTCTTTTTTCATCTTATTCTCCTCCACCATTTCCTGCATTTTTTCTTATTATTAATCGCAATAGATATACAAACTCTCCTTCACGATTGATATTCAAAGTATAGCGTGATTTTAGTAAGTAAATGTGTGAGCTTACTATTTTGCCTAATTGTCACTCTAACGATCCCAATCTGATAAAATGCTTAAGGCTATACTATTCATCCCTCATCAAGACTTTGCTATTCTATCGGCCTAATTTGATATCATTGGCCAATTAAACACAAAGGAAGTAGATAATGAACGAAAAATTTAAAACACAAGCAGATGTTGAAACATTGGCAGAAGAAGTGGCTTGCTTAAAAACTCTTGTCACTTATATGTTAAAAGCATTAGGCCAAGCAGATGCAGGACGTATTATTTTAAATATTGAACGCGCGATTGCAGAAGTTGATGACGAAAAACAAGCAGAGACATTCCGTAATACTATTAGCCAAATTAAAACTGTTTATCGCCAATAATTTATTTATTTTGGATTGGGTACTAGTACATATTTTTATTCTATTTTCTGAACTTTTTGTGCTGCACAAATAAACAAAAATTAGTTTTAAATTTCTATATACTTAATCTCGAAATAAACCATTCTTTATTCATTTAGCTACCCCTCTATCTTTATAGAGGGGATTTTTTTCTCTTTCATCCCCATTTTTTAACTCTCCCATTAAAAAATTTTTCATATTTTATAAATGATAATTATTTTGTTTATTCATTATTTTAGCTAATAATCTGAATAATAGATTCTTTTTGTTAAGAATTTTTAATGTTATTTGAATTAGAGAAAAAGATAAAAAATCTTATACCTTTAGTGTGGTGATTACAAATTAACCTATAGAATACAGTAAATTAAGTTTAACTTAGTATTATAGGTTATCATTTTATCCTTATTTTTATATTTAATTCTCTATTTTTTATTATTAACGTAAATAAAAATCAACATCATAAAATGTAAATAAAGATAAATCCTAATATTATTAAATTTATGTTATTTTATTTATTGTTAATTATAATTTTCCTTTGAAAATAAAAAGCTAGCTTATTGTCCTTAAACACAATTATAGCTATGAAATTAGATTCAATCGGATTAAAAAAATTAACGTTTTATATTTTTTACACTTATTCTGATTTATCGTCATCCCTGTTTATATGTTACACTCAATGAGTACGTACCAAAAAATAAACATGAGGCTAAAATGAAACCACTTCTCTTATCTCTGCTATTATTGCCCGCAGTTGCTTTCGCTAACCCAACAAAAATGGCTGATGATTACTGCGATACTTTTAAAGATATCTCAATTAAAGCTTATGATACAAAAGAGCCAGCAGAGAAAATTGCCAAAGATGCAGTAGCCTCTTTAAATGCAAAGAAATTTGATTTTGCAAAATTAGAAGCAACTGAAGCACAATTTACTGAAGGCACTATCGAAGTTGTTAACTCTTTACGTGATGCAAAAGCTGAAATTGGTTCTCGAGCAGAATTCCAAGAAGGCCTAACTCAAATTGTTGCAGCTTGTAAAATTCAAATGATCTCTGCATTAGAAGAGCAAAAAAAATAATCTTCTCATTAAGAAATGAGTAGTAATCAATTTAAAGAGTAGAAATTATCCTGCTCTTTTTTATTTCGCCCTCTCCATCACTTATTCTTCTTACCTTTTGCTTTTCCCTTGCTTTTTTCTCTTTCTCTATAACTAACTCTCTATACTCTAAATAATTCGAGGAATCACTAGGAGCATACAATACGAATGGATCCAGTCACAACGCTACGGCTTGAAGTATGACGAGTATCAATTATAGAGTATCTATCTATCAATATTAAGGTTTATAATACCTCGGTAAATACTTGTTAGTACTGGCCATAAAAAGGAGATATTGTGAGCAACGAACAATCCATCCAGCGTTTAAGAAGACTACGCCAGTCAGAAAACCTGCGCGCTCTCTTTCAAGAAACAACCTTAACTAAAAATGATCTCGCTCTGCCTATTTTTGTTGAAGAAGGGCTTGATGATTATCAGCCTATTAAAAGTATGCCGGGTGTGGTTCGTATTCCTGAAAAGCGTCTTGCTTATGAAATTGAACGCATTGCCAAAGCTGGCATTAAAACTGTCATGACTTTTGGGGTATCCCATCATCTTGATGAAACTGGGAGTGATGCTTGGAAAAGTGATGGCTTAGTTTCTCGTATGTCTCGTATTTGTAAAGATGCAGTCCCAGAAATGATTGTGATGTCTGATACTTGTTTTTGTGAATACACTTCACATGGTCACTGTGGCGTTTTACATGGTGAACATGTTGATAATGATGAAACTATCTATAATTTAGGTCTTCAAGCTGTTGCAGCCGCGCAAGCTGGTGCAGATTTTATCGCTCCATCTGCAGCAATGGATGGACAAGTCGCCGCCATTCGTGCAGCACTTGATAAAGCAGGCTTTAGTGATACAGGCATTGTCTCTTATTCAACTAAATTCGCTTCCGCCTTATATGGTCCTTTCCGTGATGCAGCAGGCTCTCGTTTAATTGGTGATCGCAAAACTTATCAAATGAATCCAATGAATCGCCGTGAAGCTATCCGTGAATCATTAATTGATGAACAAGAAGGCGCTGATATGCTGATGGTAAAACCTGCAGGCGCTTATTTAGATATTATTCGCGATGTGCGTGAACGTACGTTATTACCTTTAGCTGCTTATCAAATCAGTGGTGAGTATGCCCAAATTAAATTTGCGGCATTAGCTGGTGCAATCGATGAAGATCGTGTGGTCATGGAAACTTTAGGTTCAATTAAACGTGCAGGAGCAGATTTAATTCTGTCTTACTTTGCACTTGATTTAGCTGAAAGAAACCTACTTTAATCATCTTATGCTCAAAATGATCTAAGGTGTATAAGGTACAGCTATACACAATGTTTCATTTGTGTACATACAGTAAAGAACTTGTTGAAGATGCTCTAAATAATTCAAGGTGTAGCTAGGCAACAACGCTACACTTTGAAATATGACGAGTAATTTTATTATGGGGCTACTATGGATAACTGTATTTTCTGTCAAATCGTAGCGGGAAAAGCACCTTGCCATAAAATTTGGGAAGATGATCACCACCTCGCTTTTCTCTCTATATTTCCTAATACCAAAGGCTTTACTGTTGTTATCCCTAAAAAACACTATCCAAGTTATGCGTTTGATTTAAGCGATGAAGCCTTAGCCTTACTCGTTATTGCGACCAAAAAAGTTGCTAAAATCTTGGATAAAACATTCCCTGATGTGTCTCGTTCAGGAATGTTTTTTGAAGGCTTTGGTGTTGATCATGTTCATAGTAAACTTAGTCCAATGCATGGTACTGGTGATATGACTAAATGGGCACCTATTGAAAATAAGCAGAAGATTTTCTTTGATAAATATCCGGGTTATCTTTCATCTCACGATTTTGAACGTGCGAGTGATGAAGAGCTTGCACAATTAGCAGCCTTGATCAGAAAAAACAATAAATAAATAAATACAACAAATAAAAATTTGACTTATTTTTTATACTCAAAGCTTTCAAATATAAAAAAACGCTCAGCCTTATATTTTAAGTTGAGCGTTTTTGATCAAGATAAATAAATTATTTAGTTGAAAGCTTTGCTTCCATCGGTAAATAAGGCTGAACTTTCTGTTCAAGGAGTTCAATTAATGCCGGATCATTAAAGCAATAATTATCAGGTATTCCCAATACATGGGCTTTTTTATAGCGCATGATTGCAGGAAAATGTGCAGATAAACGATTTAAATGTTTAGATTCCATGACAAGCACTAAATCAGCCCATTTTAGCAATTCATTATCAACAACACATTGTGCATCTTTGCGCGTACCTGCTGAAAGTGTATTAATTCCTTCTCTATCTGCAAACAATAGTTCAGCGGTTGGGCTTCGCCATTGGTTTTTACTGCAAATAAATAAGATATTCATTATTACTCACTATCAGATAATGCATTTAATCGACGCTGACTACGAGAAATTCTTGGATATTCAATTCCTAGTTGTGCAGCTCTGGTCATTTTGAGTGATCGAGTATATAAATTAGACCATTTTTTTTCTGGTTTAAACATCACTCGTGAACACCCCATTTCTTGATGTTTATTTTTGCGGTTAACACATTGGCGCCAACCACGATCTCTTTGTGTAGACATAAAAACCTCTCAGATTAAAGGGATAGCAGCCGCAGTAATACGGAGAGGGTCTAACCATATGTATAATACATGATAAAAATAAAATTCTAAACTTAATAATAAAAGATATCTTTTGTCTCTATACGCAATTATCCTTAATAATTAAATTATATTATTTAAAAATAGAAAAACAAAATATTATACTGAACATTTAATATAAAAAGAGAATAATGAACACAGTAACCATGGTGTTAAATAACTAACTGGTTTAATCTATTATCATTGAATAAATTTAACTCGAGAATAAAAAATGAAAAAAATAGTATTCTTCTTTTTCAGCTTATTAATTTTAAGTACCACTGGATGTGTAACAGGTGCTGTTTGGTATAGTAATCCTGTCGTAGGTTCAGAATACAAAAAACAGGCCAGTGTAAATGATAATATAGTAGGTGCTTTTGAATATAAAAATCTCAGAGTTAAATATAATCAAAATAATGAAAATCTAGCGCCCATTCAATTACCAGGATCTGGGTATGGGTTCTTAGGTGAAAATTATATTTATATACTAACTCAAGGTGCTGATGAACTAATGCAATTAAATGAAATCATTAAAACAATCCCATTGAAAGCATTTGATAATTCTGAAGGTATCATTAGACTAAAACTTACCAAAAAAAATGATAATGTCATTGAATTTAAAGAAAATTACCATGTTTATATCAGTAAAAAATTCACATTAACTGACAAACAAACAGAAGTATTAAAAAATTTAGGATTTAAAGAAACACGTAATTCTGATGACAGTTCATGGGTGAAAACAATACCTATCAAAGGATATGTATTCCAGAAAGACGTTATGGAAATGCCTGCGACATTGAAAGACAAATTAAACGAAAATTATAAAGTCGAACTGTATACTTATGAAAAGAGCAACTCATTTAAACCAGGTAATTTAGCTAGTAATATTATCATTACCCCACTCACGCTTGTGGCAGATGTGATCGCTACCCCTGTGATTATGTTGGCCTTTTCGGATTATATTTGGCGATAAAAAATTTGGTGATAATGGATCAGTTATTATTTACTGATCCATTATTAAGATAAATTAAAAATTACTTGTAAGTAATTCGAGTTGGCTTATCTAACATAATTTCTGTTTTTGCTGGCTCTGTTTGTGCAATAACTTTACCTTGGCGAATAGAATAACGCACAGGTACTTGACGACGTAAAGCATCAAATCCGTTATCTGCTGGCAGAATAATAAAGTTTGCACTATTTCCTACTTCAACACCATAATCCGTTAACGCCAATGTTTTAGCACTATTATGACTAATCAACTGTAATCCATTATCAATTTGGCCATAGCCCATTAATTGGCAAACATGCAATCCCATATGTAAGACTTGGAGCATATTTGCCGTACCTAATGGATACCAAGGATCAAAGACATCATCATGACCAAAACAGACATTAATATTACTTTCTAGCATCTCTTTTACGCGAGTAATACCACGACGTTTTGGATAAGTATCAAAGCGTCCTTGCAAGTGAATATTAACCAAAGGATTAGCCACAAAGTTAATGCCAGACATTCTTAATAGTCGGAATAAACGTGAAGTATAAGCCCCATTATAAGAATGCATTGCGGTTGTATGACTTGCAGTCACTCTTGAACCCATATTTTCTTTATGGGCTAAAGCCGCAACAGTTTCAACAAAGCGCGATTGTTCATCATCAATTTCATCGCAATGAACATCTATTAAACGATCATACTTTTGTGCTAAAGCGAAGGTTTTATGCAGAGATTCAACACCATATTCACGCGTAAATTCAAAGTGAGGGATCGCACCGACAACATCTGCGCCTAGCTTTAATGCTTCTTCTAATAAAGCTTCGCCATTAGGGTAAGATAAAATACCTTCTTGAGGAAAAGCGACTATTTGTAAATCAACCCAAGGTTTTATTTCTTCTTTTACTTCCAACATTGCTTTTAATGCTGTAAGTGAAGCATCTGAAACATCCACATGTGTTCTAACATGCTGAATACCATTAGCAATTTGCCATTGCAATGTTTGCCATGCACGTTGTTTAACATCATCATGTGTTAACAATGCTTTTCGCTCTGCCCAACGCTCGATACCTTCAAATAACGTACCTGATTGATTCCAGTTCGGTTGCCCTGCAGTTTGTGTAGTATCTAAATGAATATGAGGTTCAACAAAAGGCGCATGAACCAATCCGCCTTGAGCATCTAAGGCATCAGGATGAAAATCATTTTCAGGTTGAGATGCAATGGCTTCAATTTTGTTATTTTTTAGCGTAATGCGCCATAAACCTTCTTTTCCAACTAGACGAGCATGGTTAATTTGTTCGATATTTTTACCCAGCATGACTTATCTCCGCTTGTCGAGCTGTACGACGATTTAATATTGGATTTAACACAGCGTAACTTATTGCTCCCCCCAACACGGCATTAACAGGCACGATACCTGGTAACCAATGCCCTGCCATAATGCCAATGGCAACAGCGAGTAGCGCCACCCAGTTAACCGATTGCATTGTAGCAACATTAAAGGAGTTATAGCGTGCTTTATTCATCAGATAATCTGCAATAATAACACCTCCTACTGGTGGAATTGCTGCAGATAAAAAGGTAAGCCAACCAACAAAGTTATTATAAAGCCATAATGCACACAGCGTACCAATGATACCGTTTATTACTGAAAGTTTTTTGCTTGATAAACCAGTGATATTGGCAAAACCTAATCCTGATGCATATAACGCGTTGTCATTCGTTGTCCAGATATTTAAACCTAGCACCACGATAGCCGGAAGTAATAATCCTTGCGCAATCATCACATCAGAAATATCTGCCATTCCCAGTGAAGCCGCACCAGCCGCACCAAAGACAAACATCAAGGTATTTCCTAAGAAGAAAGCAATAATGGCGACAATGACAGCAACTTTAGGGTTTCGTCCAAAACGGACAAAATCAGCAGTCAGTGTACCCGCACTAATAAACGATCCAACAACCATTGCTAACGCTAAATTAAAATCTAATGGCTGAGCCGGTTTTATCGCCATTAGTGTCGAAAGTCCCCCCATATCATGTACCGCAAGATAAACAGAGTAACTTCCGAGAATAGCGATAGCAGGAACTGCGATGATAGAGAGAATAGTGAGAGCAGAAATACCGAAGAATACTGTGATGGTCATTAAAATGCCGGAAATGGCGATAAGAAGATTGATATCAATACCAGTGGCTTTTCCTACCGGAATGGCAAACATTGCCACCCCCACACCAAACCAACCAACTTGAGTACCACCGAGTAAAAATGAGGGAAGCCAAGAACCTTTAATACCGAAAGAGTAACGCGCGAGGAGATGAGTAGTAAGACCTGTTTTTGAACCAATGAAACCAAGAAATGCGGTGTAGATACCAAGAAGAAGATTACCAATTAGAACTGCGAGGAAGAAATCATTAAAGGAAAGACCAGTACCAAGAGCGCCGCCAGTCCACATACTGGCTGAAAAAAACGTTAATCCCAACATCACAAAGGTTAACGCCAATCCCCCCTTTCTTGCGGATATGGGCACTGGGCCCTGACTATAATTGTTGTCCTGAGACACTTTAACCCCCTATTAATTTCACCAGGCCAAAAAAATCTGACGAATTCTATCTGCATAAAAATATTATGCAAACGTTTTCGTCGTCTGTTTATTATAATTAATGGAATGCTTCAATTATGGAGTGTTGATATTCATCACAGAAATGGCAGAAAAATTGTTGTTTTACTTGAATTTATCCCGTTATTTTGAATTTCTTTTATAAAGTGATTTTATTTAGAAATACTTATGATAAAAATTAATCATATTTTTTCCTGAATATTTAGATTTTATATAAATAATTTTTATATAACTTCAAGGTCAACAAAGAGAAAATAATGATGAAAAGACAAAAAAGGAATTTACATTCCTCTTTTGTCTGCCCTGATTTATAGGCTTAGATTCGTTTTTCTTGCAGCTTGATCACCTGCAATATAATATTTAGCCTGACTTTTAGGTAAAGATTTAATTCCTCTCACCTTATCAGCTAACTTTTCTGCAATCATAATTGTAGTCGCATTCAAATTCCCAGTGATTATTAGTGGCATAATAGATGCATCAATAACTCTTAAGTTTTCTATGCCGTGTACTCGACCTTCCCCATCGACAACTGCCATTTCATCCGTTCCCATTTTACATGTGCCACAAGGATGAAATGCTGTTTCAGCACGTTCTCTAACAAAAGCATCAAGTTGTTCATCATTTTGAATATGTTTACCTGGGCTAATTTCTTCGCCACGATAAGCATCTAATGCTGGTTGTGCCATTATTTCTCGCGTAATACGGATAGCGGAGCGAAACTCTTCCCAATCTTGTTCTGTGGACATGTAATTAAATAAAATATTGGGATGTTGATGAGGATCTGTAGAAGCTAATTTTACTCGCCCGCGACTGGGTGAACGCATAGAGCCTACATGAGCTTGGAAACCATGCACTTTTACTGCATTGGTGCCATTATAATTAATGGCAACGGGTAGAAAATGGAATTGAATATTAGGCCACGCAAACTTTTCGCTAGAGCGAATAAATCCCCCCGCTTCAAATTGATTGCTTGCACCGATCCCTGTTCCTTGAAATAGCCATTGCGCACCAATCTTAGGCTGGTTATACCATTTTAAAGCAGGATAAAGTGAAACGGGCTTTTTACATTCATACTGCAAATACATTTCTAAGTGATCTTGCAGATTTTCCCCAACTCCAGGTAATACATGTACTGGCTGAATATTAAATTCGTTTAATACTTTGTCAGGCCCAACACCAGAACGTTGCAAAATTTGGGGCGAAGCAATTGCACCCGCGCAAAGTAATACTTCTCGATTGGCTTTAACACGATGAGGTGTGGTATTTTCGCCTGAAAAATAACGGACACCCACTGCTTTTTTACCTTCAAACTCAATAATATCAGTCGTTGCATGTGTCTCTATCGTCAAGTTTTTACGCACTTTTGCTTGATCAAGATAGCCTCTTGCTGTACTTGCTCGACGACCTTTAGGTGTGACGGTTCTATCCATCGGGCCAAAACCCTCTTGCTGATAGCCGTTAAGATCAATCGTTTTTGGGTATCCTGCTTGTACACCCGCCTCAATCATTGCTTTAAATAAGATATTATTGCCTTTTTTCGGCGTAGCCACACTTACAGGACCTTTATCACCATGATAATCATTAGCGCCAATATCTCGACTTTCTGCCTTACGAAAATAAGGTAAACAGCTTAAGTAATCCCACTCTTCAAGGCCAGGTAATTTAGCCCAACCATCAAAGTCCATCGCATTACCACGGATATAGCACATACCATTAATTAATGATGAGCCACCAAGCCCTTTCCCTCGGCCACATTCCATGCGTCGGTTATTCATATAAGGTTCAGGCTCTGTTTCATAAGCCCAATTATATCGCCTACCTTGTAATGGATAGGCTAATGCCGCTGGCATTTGTGTACGAAAATCGAACCTGTAGTCCGGACCTCCAGCTTCAAGGAGCAGCACAGTAACTTCAGGATCTTCTGTCAAGCGGGTAGCAAGAACGTTACCGGCTGAACCAGCACCGATAATAATGTAGTCATAGACCATTGTTATCTCCTCTGTTTCAGTCATTAAAAAAAGAATGGATTAAAAAACGGATGAAAACTCCCCAAGTTCAACTTGAATAGATTTTATTTGAGTATAATTCTGTAGTGTAACAAGCCCATTTTCACGTCCCACACCAGAATGTTTATAGCCACCAACTGGCATTTCTGCAGGAGACTCGCCCCATGTATTGATCCAACAAATTCCGGCTTCCAATTGGTGAATAACACGGTGAGCTGTTGTGAGATCTTTGGTGACAAGACCTGCGGCCAAACCATAAACGCTATTATTTGCGCGTAAAACCACTTCATCTTCAGTTTGATAACTAAGAATACTCATCACAGGACCGAATATTTCATCTTGTGTGATATTCATATCATCGGTGCAATCTGTGAAAACAGTAGGTGCAACATAAGCACCTTGAGCAAAATTTCCTTCTAATAAACGATGACCACCACAAAGTAATCTTGCCCCTTGAGCTTTACCTAACTCAATATAATTCAAGACTTTTTCAAGATGAGGAAAACTGACCAGTGGGCCAAAATTGGTGTCCATTTCAAGAGGAGCGCCGATCCTAATACGTGATACGCGCTCTATAATTTTTGCTTCAAATGCAGGTTTTAATCTTTCAGGAACAAAGACACGAGTGCCATTGGTACACACCTGCCCTGAACTATAAAAATTCGCCATCATCGCAATATCAGCAGCGGTATCTAAATCTGCATCATCAAAAATAATTAAAGGTGACTTTCCACCAAGTTCCATGGTTACTTCTTTCAAACTTGAAGCAGACGCATTTGCCATCACCTTTTTACCCGTTTCAATTCCTCCAGTAAAAGAAACTTTCGCGATATCAGGATGCAGTGTTAACCATTGCCCCACATTCGCTTTTCCTGTAACAACGTTAAAAACGCCCTTTGGCACCCCTGCCTCGGTGTATATTTCGGCAAGTTTTAATGCTGTTAATGAAGTCATCTCACTTGGTTTAAAGATCATTGCATTACCTGCGGCAAGTGCAGGTGCAGATTTCCACAACGCTATTTGAATGGGGTAATTCCATGCACCGATACCAGCAACAACTCCCAATGGCTCGCGGCGAGTGTAAGCAAAAGCGGTTTCTCTAAGTGGAATTTGCTCTCCTTCAAGTGCAGGAATAAGACCTGCGTAATACTCTAAAACATCAGCGCCCGTCACAATATCAACATAGCGTGTTTCAGATAGCGGTTTGCCTGTATCTAAGGTTTCTAAATGAGCCAATTCATCATTACGTTCACGTAAAATATCAACAGCGCGTCGTAAAATTCGAGAGCGTTCCATAGCCGTCATCGCACGCCAAATTTTTTGCCCTTGTTTTGCGCTCTCTACAGCCCAATTGATATCTTCTTCACTTGCAGACTGTAAATGGGCGATCACTTCGCCATTAGCTGGGTTAATCGCTTCAAATTGTTCACACTCCGGTTGTGCGCAATCAACATATCCACCATGAATATAGAGTTTATGTAACGGTGGGTTTGGCATAGTTTCTCCTTTATTATTAGTTTCTTAAGTCTTTATTTGACTCCGATTTGTCAGTTGCATATCGATATATTCATTAGTAATGGTTTTGGCCTCTTCAAGAGAGAATGGTGCATTACTTAACGCACTTCGTAGCCATAAACCATCTATTAATGCGGCTAAACCTTTCGCAGCCAAACGTGCTTGATCTTTAGTAAGAACGCGCCCAAACTCGTAACTTAAATTGGAATAAAGCCTTCTATCATTGACCTTTTGTAGACGATTCAAATTAGGCTGATGCATACTACTTGCCCAAAATGCTAGCCATGTTTTCATTGCCGCTTCACTGGTTTGAGTAGTATCAAAGTTACCTTCAACAATAGCTTGGATACGTAGCTTAGGTGTTGCATCGCTTAACATTCTTAAACGTATCGCCACCGCAAAACCCAATTGATACTGGATATGGCGCATGGCAGCTTCCAACAATCCATTTTTATCACGAAAGTAGTGACTAATAATGCCGTTAGAAACACCGGCTTTTCGAGCTATCAATGCGATGCTCGCCTCTTGCATTCCAACCTCATTAATCACTGCTAACGTTGCTTGGATTAATTGCTGTTTACGTATCGACTGCATTCCTATCTTCGGCATGTTTTAAAGACCTAAAAAATACATTGAACACATTCATTAAACGTTTTTTTAATTGAACATTCAATCAATATTAACTATTGTTTATCACAATTAATTTACATTTAGATATAGGAGGATATTGTGAAAATTTGAATCTTTGCAACTAATTCAATTAGTTAACAAAGAATGCAACTTTTAACTTTTAGGTAAATAATTTTTTGGAATTTCTGATGACAACTCTTAACAGCACAAAAAAACCACAGAAAGACAAGCTCAATTCTGTCGTTTTTTTCGCTTCAGCAACGCTGATTTTAGCGTTTTCTTTTTTCACTATTTTGATGACAGAAACAGCAAATACATGGATTGTGGCAACACTGGGATGGGTATCAAAAACCTTTGGTTGGTACTATCTATTAGCAGCAACGTTATACATCGTTTTTGTTATTTTTGTTGCCACATCTCGTTTTGGAAATATCAAATTAGGGCCTGAACAATCAAAACCTGAATTTAGTGTTTTAAGTTGGTCTGCGATGTTATTTGCAGCCGGTATTGGGATTGATTTGATGTTTTTCTCTGTAGCAGAGCCGATTACACAATATATGTTACCGCCAACCGGCGAAGGTGAAACAATAGAAGCAGCCCGTCAGTCGATGGTGTGGACTTTATTCCACTATGGCCTGACGGGCTGGTCTATGTATGCACTTATTGGTATCGCTTTGGGCTATTTTAGCTATCGTTACAATTTGCCATTAACCATACGCTCTGCACTTTATCCTATCTTTGGAAATCGTATTTATGGCCCAATTGGTCATACAGTTGATATTGCTGCGGTATTAGGCACCATTTTTGGTATTGCAACAACCTTAGGTATTGGTGTTGTACAACTTAATTATGGGCTAAAAGTTCTTTTTGATTTACCCCAAGGATTGAGCGTTCAAGGCGGATTAATTCTATTATCTGTTATTATGGCCGTTATTTCTGCAACATCGGGCGTTAACAAAGGGATCAGGATTTTATCTGAATTAAATGTATTACTCGCATTGGGGCTTATTTTATTTATCTTATTTGCAGGTGATACTGAGTTTTTATTAAATGCACTGGTATTAAATGTCGGTGATTACACTAATCGTTTTTTAGGCATGACATTAAATAGTTTTGCATTTGATAGACCAACGGATTGGATGAATAGCTGGACACTGTTTTTCTGGGCTTGGTGGGTTGCATGGTCACCTTTTGTTGGACTCTTTTTAGCTCGTATTTCAAGAGGACGAACAATTCGACAATTCGTCATAGGTACCTTAATTATTCCCTTTGTTTTTACACTGTTATGGTTATCCATTTTTGGGAATAGCGCTTTATATGAAGTGATCCATGGCAATAAAGCACTCGCACAAACAGTATTAGAAGCACCCGAAAAAGGATTCTATTCATTATTAGAACTCTATCCCGGTTTTGGTTTAACGGCTTCTGTCGCCACAATTACGGGATTATTATTTTATGTCACTTCTGCCGATTCTGGTTCATTAGTATTAGGCAATTTCACCTCTCAATTAAGCCATGTTAATAACGACGCCCCCAATTGGCTTCGCATTTTCTGGTCTATTGCCATTGGTTTATTAACGTTAGGTATGTTAATGGCAGATGGTATTTCTGCCTTACAAAACACAACTATAATAATGGGATTACCCTTTAGCTTTGTTATTTTCTTTATTATGGCAGGACTTTATAAATCATTAAAAGTCGAAGATTTTAGACGTGTTAGTTCGCTAAATACCAATGCGCCTGCACCACTTTATGGTAATACTACGATGAATTGGAAACAGCGTTTAGGGCGGGTTATGAATTTCCCAGGAACGACCTATACACAACGCATGTTAGATTTAACCTGTATGCCAGCAATGCAAGATGTGGCTAAAGAACTTTTATTACGTGGTGCAAAAGTTGAATTCAATTATTATCCAATTGAAGATAATGAACGTTTACATCATTTAGAGCTTGTGGTCGATCTTGACCAAGAGCAAAATTTTATTTATCAAATTTGGCCACAAAAATATTCAGTACCAGCATTCACTTATCGTGCTCGTCGAGGTAAATCAGATTATTACCGTTTAGAGACCTATTTATGGGAAGGTACCCAAGGAAATGACTTAATGGATTACACCAAAGAACAGGTAATTACTGATATTTTAGACCAATATGAAAAACATCTGAACTTTATTCATCTTAGTCGTGAAGCTCCAGGATCGACATTAACTTTCCCTGAGTCAAATTAAATCGTAACTTAAAATAAAAAAAGGAGATCGTTATTTGATCTCCTTTTCATTTGATTAATTTTCTACTTCACTGAAATAAACAATAGCCCTATACCTAAAAGAATTAATAACACACCAATAATTTTATCTGCCATTTTTTGATGTGAAAGTATTTTTGTGCGTAATAAAGGCGTAGAGAAAAATAACGCAACACAACTAAACCAAACCCAATGAGCAACAGAGATAAACATACCATAAGAAAGATTTATCCAGAGTGGATTACTCAAATTAGCCACTTGTGTATACAGCGCAATAACAAATAACATCGTTTTAGGGTTTAGTGCATTCGTTAAAAAACCAACACGTAATGCCTGAAACGCACTAGGGGCCGAATTTACCGCATTCTCAACCGTCAATTGTGTTTTATTCGTTAATGACTTAGAGCCTAAATAAATTAAATACCCCACCCCTAATAATTTCATTATAAAAAAAAGTGTCGGCGACTCTGTAATAATAAAAGAAACACCAAATACAGTATAAAAGACATGGATCTGAACACCAATCGCAATACCGATTGCTGTAATCAGCCCAACTCTCACACCATAGGAATAACTATTTTTTGTCACCATAGCAAAATCAGGGCCCGGGCTAATAACCGCCAATATTGTGATCATCGCGACAGCAATTAGCTCACTCATTTCTTTCCTTACTTTCACATTTGAGTTGATTACATGTAATAAAAAGTGACATAAAATAAGATTTTATTTGAATAAAAAACTTATTTAATCCACCTAACCTCTCTATTTTGCTAATTTGACTAAAAATAAAAAGCGATTTATCTTGCAGTATATCTGTAATTTTTAATCGTCTATTTTATTACTCACTTTATGGCTTATTTTTATGAAAATGCCTTCTTTAACATCCTTACGTTTTTTTAATAGCGCGGCAAAAACAGGCAGTTTTGTCAGTGCTGCGGAGCAACTTCATGTTACACACAGTGCAGTAAGCCGACAAATACGGCTATTAGAAGATGAATTAGGCATTGCTTTATTTGAACGCCGTAATCGTGCAGTTTATTTAAATGAAGCTGGTCAGTATTTATATAAAACAACGTCAGCAATATTTGAACAACTTGAAGAAACCGTCACCCATTTGCGCTCTCCTTTAAATAACCCCGTGTTAGTGGTTTCATGCGAACCTACTATTGCCATGAAATGGCTAATTCCGCGCCTTTCTCATTTTTATGCGTTACACCCTGAAATCACGTTGCACTTAGTTGCCGCTGGTGGTGCAATTGATTTTAATAAAGAAGGTGTCGATTTAGCGTTTAGACGAAATGATTTTTTTTGGAGCAAGAATATTTATGCAACCAAGATTTGTGATGAAAAAATAGGTGCTGTTGTAAAGTCTAATAATATCCATCATTCAAATAAGCAATTAACAACGCTCTCTCGTCCCCAAGCTTGGCAAGATTGGTATCAATATTCAGGTATACAATCTACTTATACCCATACTAGTCAGTATGAGCATTTTTATCTTGCTATTCAGGCTACCCTTGCTGGGTTAGGTACGACCATTGCCTCTTTTCTTATGGTACAAGATGAATTAAAAGATCAACAACTTATCGCCACACATGGCTTTGTTAAAGATAACTCAAGCTACTACTTGCTCTCTCCAAGCGAAATCATGCACGACTCAAAGCAGGATAAGTTTAAAAACTGGCTCATTGCTGAAGCGGAAAAATGTGCAATAGAGACTGAAAGATCACGGGGATAATCCTATTTTTATCTCAAAAATACTCGACTATCTGTTTGCTCCCATAAGAACAAGATGAATAAATAATTATTTTTTTATCATATTTATTTACTTCTATCTTTTTTTTAGTAATCTATGAGAACTAATAAAACATAGAATAAGTTACCTGGGAAACATCACATGAATCGTCGTTCATTCTTAACATCATCAAGCTTAGTGATTGGGGGTCTTTCATTAAGTTCTTTTGTTAGCTCTGCTTATGCCAATGAATCATTGAAAAACAAATTGGTTTTTAACGCAGAAAATCCGCTATTACTTAACTTTAATGAAAACTCATTAGGCATGTCGCCTAACGCTCAAAAAGCAATTATTGATGCCTTACCTAATGCATTTAGATATCCAGATGATGCACGTAGCGCATTAATTAGCGAATTAGGGAAAGAATTTAAACTTTCAGATAAACATATCACTTTGGGTAATGGCTCATCTGAGACAATTCAAGCAGCCGTTCAATTTGTAGCCAACAAAGCTCAAAAAGAAGGTAAAGCGGTTCAACTTATTGTTCCTGATCCAACATTTAACTATGCCGAGCTTTATGCAGAACCTTTAGGGGTAAAAATCGTTAAAATTCCTGTTGATAGTACTCTGGCTTTTGATTTAGCTACTATGCAAAAAAAAGCACAGGAGTTTGATGGTATTAGCATGGTTTACTTATGTAATCCAAACAACCCTACAGCAATGCTAACGCCTACCTCAGAATTATCGAACTGGGTAAAATCAGCAAAAGAGAATGTCTTTTTTATTATTGATGAAGCTTACGCTGAGTTTGTTTCAACACCTGAATTTATCAGTGCAATTTCGTTAGTTGTTGCAGGATATAAAAATCTGATTGTCGCCCGTACTTTCTCAAAAATTTATGCCTTAGCCGGATTACGTGTAGGTTATGGCGTTGCCGTCCCAGAAGTAATCTCACAAATTGATGCCTTTGTTTCTATTGATAATACTAATACTGCAGGTGCAGTTGCCGCATTAGCCTCACTGAAAGATAAAGCTTATGTGGAATATAGCCGTAAATCGATTGATGTTTCACGTCAGATGGTCGTGGATGCCTTAAAAGAGTTGAATATTGAATACGCACCTTCTCATGCAAACTTTATATTCCATAAAGTTAAAGGCGATGTAAAAACCTATCAAAATAGAATGAAAGAGGCGAATATTATGGTCGGCCGTGAATTTCCACCTGCTTTTGGTTGGAGTCGTTTAACTTTAGGCACACCAGAAGAAATGAGCTATTTCGTCATTACATTAAAAGCCTTTAGAGCTAAAGGTTGGATTTAATCTGATTTAATGCTTATTTTATTGGTTGATGAATAACGCCCTTGAAAATAATATCGAGGGCGTTTTTATTTATTACTGTTCTTGTAACTCTAGTTCTGCAATAACAGGAAGATGATCACTTGCATCTGACCATTTAAATGTTGCTGAATCTTGTGGGATGGTCATATTTTTGATATCCCAAACCTGACCTTTAAAGGTAAAGATATGGTCGATATCGATGGCTGGATTAATTGCTGGCCATGTACGTTTATCACTATTTGGTTTTTCAACAGGGTTCCAAAAATAGTTAATTTCTTGGATTGGTTGCTCATTGGCAGTAGAGTTAAAATCACCTGCCAATATTTTTATTGATGTTGAAATATTATCAAAGCTTGTCTCTGTATCGCCAATTGCAGCATCTAATATATGTCTTACTTGACCGATACGAATAGTGGGATCTTTTTGCCAATCAAGGTGTGTTCCCATAATAATAATCGGTGAATCAAACCCTGGTTTAGTAATCTGTGATAATAAAACAATACGTTGTTCTGCATTACCTGAAGGCAGATTAACGACCTGTGATTTATCAATTTTGTATTTTGATAAAATACCAACACCATATTGCCCACCATCAAAATCGAGCGCTTTGCCAAAAGCAAACTGCATATTATTGGCTTTTGCTAACTCTTCAAGCTGGTTAATATTTTTACTACGTGCCGTTTTATTATCAACTTCAGTGACAACAATGACTTCTGCATCGATATTTTTGATTGCTTGGTTAAGCTTGTCAAAATTGGTGACATCCGCTGAAACTTCATTTTTACCGATATTATAGGTAGCTACTTTCAATGTCGGTTTATTATTTTGATACACCTTATTGGGTGTACCGCCTGATTGTACAGCAAGGATTTCTGATCCTGTGGTATTCGCTACTGCCATTGATGACAGTAATACACCAGTGCTGACTAGGATAGATATTGCACTTTTTTTCATGATTTCCCCGAAAAATAAACAGAATGCTAATGGATGGTCAACAATAAACTATCACACTGAAAATATGACGCAGTGATACAATCCACAAAGTTATTTCGAGATGCAAAAAATCAACCTGATATTGTGGCATTAAAAGCCCTTAGAGCTAAAGGGTAGGTTTAGTCAGATAATAATATCACTATAAAATAGTACCAATTTTATTTACTTTTAATTTTCAAATAGTATTCCATCACGTCATAAATACTTAATATTATTTTTAATTTATTATTTAAAATGAAAACAATGACATTTACTATCTCTAATATTTTAATTCAATATATTAAAGACTAATGACATTAATTTGGATTACGTATTATTACTGGAGTGAAAATTTATTTTTTGTGAATTTCTTCTTAAGAATAAAATCAACACATTGATAATTAGCACCTTGCTTGCTATAACTAAAATTATCGAATAAAAATATAACTTTCAGTTTAAAGACAACAAATAAATTTTATTATCTTTAAAAATGAATAAATAAGATCTTTTTTATCCTTTTCTGAAACATGGTTATAACCACCAAGGACAGCAATATTATTGAATCAGCATCACGAAAAGGATAACCCATGTTATTACATCAACTGAAATTTCCCTTACTGTTTATTTTAAGTGCCTCGTTATTAACTGGCTGTCTATCCTTAAAAGAAAAAGCCGCGATTAAAGCGGAACAAGATAGAGCCGAACAACAGCGTTTAATTGACGAAGAAATTAAAAGTTATGGCCCTCCCACCGTGATTTATCGTATTGATGACCATCGTTTTTTTACCTTAGAGAAATATAATGAAAGGCGAGAAGGGATCACTTATTACAACAATACAAAAAACAATATCCATCAAGAAATATTATACGGATCAGCTTGTTTATACCAAGGACGCCTTATTTGGGCAACTGAACGCGATGATGCTTTAGTTTTCCCTGCGGTACTGAGTCGAAGAACAGATCAATGCGCAGGCACTAAATGGGGTTG
>NZ_JAABLX010000028.1:0-5475 GCF_009915245.1 Proteus sp. G2669
TAACCTCCTGAATTGTAATTGAAGTTATATTTAGTTAAGACTTTTTAATTTATTATAATTTGGTCTTGAAGAGTTGATTTTTTCTATAGTGCCATCTGAGTAATAAATAATATTAGCACTTCCTAGCTCTTTAGGCATATCAATATTCGTGATATTATCTTTATGATAGATAGGGGTGAATAATATATTTTTTTCATCATTGACTGATATATATTGAGGCCTATCCCAACTATTAAATAGGATTATTTTTTTTCTATTTTCTATTTTACTATTAATAAATACTGGATAGTAATTCAGTTCTATTTTTTCATTTTCTATTAAATTTCTTATTAGTTCTGGCGGGCGAAAATTGTGGCCATTAAAGATTAAAATAAGTCTATGTGATGGTATTGCTTCAAAGTCACTATCAGTATTCAATGTTTTTTTGTAAATGATTGATATCCAAACTTCACTTAATTGCCATTGACATGAACCGCCTCCATTCAGGGCGATTTTAGTCTGATAGATATCACTGCTACCTTGTTGTTTAAGTGTTACGGTATTAGGATTAAAACCCGGAATATAATATTTCTCGCCAGCTGAATTATATCGAGCACGTTGGCAAATATCGGAGCGATAAAGCACATTTAGAGGTAATGCCTCAATGCCTTCTGGAAGTTTGATCCCGACGGTAACCCACTCTGTATTAGCAGGAGGAGACAGTGTTTTATTTTTATCACTACGAGGTGCACAGCCTTGGATCATAATGATGATAGGCAGTAAGAGAAAACATTTATAAACGCTCCATCTCTTCTTTTGCCTTACGGCTAAAACGGATAAGGGCATTTTCGCCTCCTGGAATTGATTTTGTGATATTAAGAGTGATAGCCACTGATTCTTGCATGCCTAAAAAACATTTATCTCTTGCAACTCTTTTGGGAGGGATCCTAGTTTGATCAGTATCATTTCTATTGGTGTATTGTTGTATTTGTTCTTTAAACTTCTGTCGATTGAGTTTGCGTTGTAATTCTAGCTCTGGCCAAGAAGCTTCTAATAATTCATTGTTTATATATGGAACATACATATCTGACATAGAATGATTTCTAGGATCTGTAAAGCTATCTAACAATGGATTTGTATTGGAGGGGAACAAATTTTCATAATCATCGAGGTTATATTCTTCCATTAATGCTTCTTGGTTAGCCCGTGCCTGCTCATTATCTAGCTTTGCTAACGATGGAACAAGAAAAAGCTTTACTTTATAAGGAAGTGGGCTAGTTTGCCGACGGCAATATAATTGTAAAGTATAATCATGGCATACTAAATATTCAATATGTTGTGATATTTTAAAAAAGCAAACTAATTCACCATGATACCAAAAAGGATCTCCAGATATGGCGCCTATTTTATCTAATGGAAGTTGAACTAAACCCGCCCAAATAAAACCAAAAGTGTTACC
Organism: Proteus sp. G2669; assembly: GCF_009915245.1. Lineage (NCBI taxonomy): Bacteria > Pseudomonadati > Pseudomonadota > Gammaproteobacteria > Enterobacterales > Morganellaceae > Proteus > Proteus sp. G2669. Next base: position 1,439 of record NZ_JAABLX010000028.1, read on the forward strand.
CAAGTAACCAAATTTGCCATATAACCAGTTATCTAAATCAGCGTCAGGAGGCACGCTGGTGACAGTATCGGAATCATTAACATGTCGGTAATGAACAAAACTAGTCATCGTTTGAATGGCTTTAGCTGAAAAAATACGAGGCATACCATAAGTATATAATAAAGGTTTATAATTTTTCATTTCAGCGGCATAAGTTAGACCAAGTGCGCCTCCTAAACTATGTCCACAAATAAATGTTTTTTTATTTTTTATTTTATCAACTAGCTCATCCCAAATATCTTTAAAACTCACTTTTGCTATATTATAGGCATCTAAAAACCCCCCATGTATTTTCCCTTCAGAGGCAATCTCTTTTGGGCAAATACTTGGAATATAATTAATATCAGTAAACCAATCTGGTGCCTCCCATGTACCTCGCCAAGAAACAATAATATGCTCTTTATTTTCAACATAAAAAAGTTGCGTATTACCAACTGGAGTTTTTGCGTTTGCCGTATCCATAAAAACAGGAGGATAGTAACGTTCACTAAATGGGACATCATTCACTACGGTGTAAGGCATACTCTTGGATTTTGTCAGTTGTGGAATAGTCGATAAATCTTGAAAGTCACGATTGAAAAATTTAATTAAATCGGGTTCATCAAGGTAGGCTAAATCAGACATCACAGCGAGATTATATGCATTAACTAGGGAATATTCGGGTATATGATGAAGAATGAGTAGCCATGCGCGGAAAGGGCAAATTTCAATAATATGGCGTTTATCTAACTGTTGATCGGAAATTTTATATCCATTAAATTTATTTCCATTTGGGAAATGATAAAATGGTAATTTATCATCATCCCAATTTTCAATTACAGGAGCTTGGTTGCATAGTTCCCCAATTTTTGCATAGTGATAAATATGGCTCTTATCTGTATAATATTTGACTGTTGAACTTTCATCAGATCGGCTTAATCTAAGTTGTCGTTTTTCCATTTCATCAGCAAATTCCTGAGCCTCTAGAAAGAGAGAAAGTTCCAGTTTATGTAAGTTTTTAATGGTAATTATTCCATCTTTATCACTTTTTCCTTTATAAATCTTATTATGCCCACAATGTGTTGATTCATTTTCAGCATACCATGATATACCAGCAATAGGTTTATTTAGCTCATCAACTAACTTTATTTCAACCCAGTATTTTTTTTGATTATTATTCAAACTTACTATTTTTGTTTGACAGACGGACGATGTGTTATTAGAAAACATATTTATTTCCTTATAAATTTTTACTTTTACTTTTACTTTTTTTAAAAAAACTTATTAATGTAATGCTGAAAATGGAAATTATAGTGAATATTCGAAACATAAAAGAGAAAATTTGTTGCGTACGTTCCTCTCCATTATAAATAACCCCATTGTAAAAAATAAAAATATATTTATCATATAAATAGGTGTTTAAACTTGGCATTAATATGATGGCAAAATAAATAATCAATGAAATGAAAAATGAAGGTATAATTACTGAACTAACTTTCATTCTAAATTGTTTAAATAGAGAAAATGCTATTGTATTTAATATTATTATTATAATAAATAAAAAAATAAAAGAATAAGTAGGAGTAAAAAATGACGGAAGCTCATTTAATAAATTATTAATTTTACTATTTCGTTGAAAACCATCAATGGATAACAATAGAATTAAAGAATAAAATGAAATGATTAAAATTGATAAAACACTTAAAATACATTTATTCATAAAATCTCCCAAAAAAGAACTTTTTTTGCTTTTTCAAGGGATGTTACTCGCGCATTTGAACCAAATAAGTCAGTAAAACTTTCTGTAAAATTAGGAAAAGTCACTCTAAAAAAAGAGCCTATTGTTCCACTACCGGCTAATTCACCTTTATTCCATAAATCAATATGGTCTCCTGTTGCTGTTTTTTCTCCTGCCCGTAACCAATAATCTTGAAAGAATATAATGCCAGTTTTATCTGATATTACGCTTTCGTATGAACTCCCAGTTAATTCTATTGCTTTAGGACAACCTGCAAAAGGTTGATTTTGTAAATAATTACTTAATTCTTGTGCCCTAATTGCATGTATCCCTTTTTTTGTTTTATCGTCAGGTGTTGGGCAATGCCAACAACGAGTACCATGGAAACTCCTCATGAGTATTCCACATTGATATAGTGCTTCACTGACATGTATAGCACAGTGATCTGAAAAAACATCATCTCGCGTTTTAGGATCTTTGTGTTCTATTGTTGAAGATGGATAAGCATCCCATAATTTCTCAAATTGTAAGACATTAAGTGAGAGTGTTTTGATCGAATTTGAGTTTCCATTAGTTTTAGCTGTTGTCTCTTTATTCGGCATTTGTTTCTCCTAGTTCTATTTTTTCTAGTGCTTCATCTCCCCATAAAATTTTGATGTCAGATTCAACACCTGTTTCAAATCGTTCTGTTAATCCCTCACTGTTTGTATATCCAAATAAAATCTTACCGTTATTTGATGTCATATAATATGGGTAATTAGGAATAGGAGCTCCTGTCAATATATTGGTTGCTTTGAATTGCTCATCGTGAATGGTATCAGGAAATTCGATTTCTAATGAGTTGGGATAAGACGTATAGATAGTTAGTGTTTTCCCATCTTTATCAGAAACTCCATTATATTCTTCGCCTTCCTCTGTTGTGATTTTATAAGAAGTGAAAGCCAATGGCTCTCCAGTTTGTTCACTCGTTAATACATATTCACCACTAAAACCTCGAGGAAGTTCATTAATTGGGGTTGATAAGGAAGCAGCTCCCATTTTTTGGACATTAGATGATCTTAATAGAATATTTTTAGGACAACCCAGTTCAATATTTCCATTTTTAAGCGTAATATAAGCATCACCACAAGTTAAAGTAAGCTCTTGCTCAGCTTTAATAAGAACCTTACCTTGCTCACTACTTAATAATATATTGCTTAATGCAATGGCATTTAATTCATCATCCTGAGCTTGTAATTCTAATTTTCCTTGTCCTGCAAATAATTTCATTCCTGATTTTCTAGCAAATAAACTTATTGTTTCACTCGCTGTTGCTGTTATTGAATTTTCTGCACTAATATCCGTATTATGGCCCGATATGATCCCAATGCTTTCAACTCCAGAAGAAAGCATAATAGCTTTGGGACTTAAAATACCAATACCTTTTGGTGCATGTAAAAGCATACCTGCGGAGGATAAATATTTTAAAGTTGAATTTAAACTTGATTGACTTTCTAAATCATTGCTACTGGCATGAGCGACTATAGCTGCTTTTTGTAGATTTCTAGCGAGTGATAAAGCCTGCTCTAATTGTTCAATAGCCTCCTCCATTGCCAGCACTTCACCACCTGCTTTGGCTTGATTATCTGCACTAATAAACAATCCTTTACCTGCTCTTATTGCTCCCCAACTGTCAGTGCGTAACTCAAAACCTTCGCCACGTTTATCACGATTGGCATCGACAATATGACCTAAATTTAACTGAGATTTACCACCATATTCGGTGCTGAGTTTAATATGCTCCTGTCCACGTTTATCCTCCATTCGCAATTTATTATTTGCAGGGGTACGAATCACATTACGCGTGTTGTTTCTATCTGTTACATGATCGGGGTGGCGCGAATCATGCAATGCATGGGCAATATAAGGTCTGTCAGGGTCGCCTTCGTGAAAGGCAATAGCGACTTCAGTACCTTGAATTAACGGAAAATGCATCCCATAGGTATCGCCCGCATAAGGTTTTGCCAAGCGTACAGGCATACTTTCATAGCCCATGGGTTTTTCATCACGGTCGGCATCAAATTTTACCCAATAAAAACCGTGTTCATTTTGGTGGGCGTAAATATCGTTATCCTTTGCACTGGTAATGCGTGCTGTTAATGTGCCAGAGACGACAGGACGAGGCTTTAACGCAGGTCTCCAACACAGAGTTTCACTGTAGGGGATCGCATTAAATCGTACTTGTAGTGCTTTTTCTCGACCACCACTAAAGCGTAAGCGAGTGATTAAAATCGGTGATTGA
>NZ_JAABLX010000029.1:0-4625 GCF_009915245.1 Proteus sp. G2669
GTAGCGCCGATGGTAGTGTGGGGTCTCCCCATGTGAGAGTAGGGAACTGCCAGGCATTAAATTTAGGCTGTGTCAGCCGGTGACAATAAGCCACTAGTGCTGATATGGCTCAGTTGGTAGAGCACACCCTTGGTAAGGGTGAGGTCCCCAGTTCGAATCTGGGTATCAGCACCAATAAAAAATTATTATAACTGCATAAGCAGACAGTTATAAATACAGAATTTGCTTGGCGGCCATAGCGCAACGGTCCCACCTGATCCCATGCCGAACTCAGAAGTGAAACGTTGTAGCGCCGATGGTAGTGTGGGGTCTCCCCATGTGAGAGTAGGGAACTGCCAGGCATTAAATAAGACGAGAAAGCCAACCCAATGGGTTGGCTTTTTTGCGTTTAAGACATTTAAAACACAAATATACTTTCTCTCCTCTAATCACTTATCACTTTGCTATCCTCAATGATGCTTGACTGTTAAACTAAGCTATCAGCTAAATGAGGTAGACTTTCATGAAAGAATCGGTTTCATTGCAAGCATTTAATACATTTGGTTTGAGAGTAAAAGCTCACCAAATAGAAACTGCAAATAATAAAGATGAGCTTTGTACATATTGGCAAAATGCCCATGAGAAGAGATTACCAACCCTTATTCTAGGTGGCGGTAGTAACGTGCTATTTACTAAAGATTTTAATGGTATTGTTATCCGTAACTGTATTGCTGGCATTGAAATTACTGAAGATGAGCAATATTGGTCTGTTCATGTTGGAGCTGGCGAGAGTTGGCATGCGCTTATTGAATATCTGTTAGAAAAAAATATCTATGGACTAGAAAATTTAGCGTTGATCCCAGGCAATGTTGGTTCTGCGCCAATACAAAATATTGGTGCTTATGGTAAAGAGCTGAAAGATGTTTGTGCCTATGTTGATATTATTGAATTAAGTACAGGCAATATTAGTCGATTAACAAATGAAGAATGCGAGTTTGGTTATCGCGACAGTATTTTCAAACATCATTATCAGCAAGGCTTTGCTATTATTGCTGTCGGTTTACTACTAAGTAAAAAATGGGAACCTATTCTTACTTATGGTGATTTATCAAAATTATCATTAGAAACTGTTACACCAAAGGATGTATTCGAATCTGTATGCTTAATGAGAACGAGCAAGCTACCAGATCCAAAAATAACGGGTAATGCTGGAAGTTTTTTTAAAAACCCAATTGTTGATATTCGTATTGCACAACAATTAAAAACAGAATATCCATTTTGTCCTCAATATGTACAGCGAGATGGTGTGAAGATTGCGGCTGGTTGGCTGATTGATCAATGTGGTCTTAAAGGACATCAAATTGGTGGTGCGGCAGTTCACACTAAACAAGCACTGGTACTTATTAATAAAGAAGGCACCGCGACAGGTGAAGATATTGTGAACTTAGCCGCATATATTCGCCAGAAAGTCTCAGAACGCTTCGGTGTAAAATTAGAGCCAGAAGTTCGCTTTATTGGCCAATATGGCGAAATCAATGCTGTGGATGCTATTTCATGAAAGAAACACCAACTCCTTTATTATTAATTAAAATTCTTGCTGATGGGAATATTCATTCAGGAGAGCAATTAGGCGAAAGTTTAGGAATGACTCGAGCAGGCATTAATAAACATATTCAAACATTGCGTAGCTGGGGTATTGACGTTCAGACGGTTGCTGGAAAAGGGTACCAATTAGATGCGCCAATGAATTTATTGAATGCAGATATTGTGAATCAGAATATTAAAGGTGAGCCTGCTAGCGTTATTCCTGTTATAGATTCTACAAATCAGTATTTGATCCAACGTATTAGCGAATTAAAATCAGGTGATGTATGTATTGCTGAATACCAGTCTGCTGGACGAGGTAGAAGAGGTCGCCAATGGATCTCGCCTTTTGGTAGAAATTTATATTTGAGTATGTATTGGAAACTCGAGCAAGGGCCTGCTGCTGCAATAGGATTGAGTTTGGTTGTCGGCGTTATTATGGCTGAAGTATTGCAAAAACTTGGCGCAAATGGCGTTAAAGTAAAATGGCCTAACGATCTCTATTTAAATGATAAAAAGCTTTCAGGTATTCTTGTTGAATTAACAGGGAAGACGGGTGATGTTGCTCATATTGTAACGGGTATTGGCATCAATATTGCGATGAGTAAAAATCAAAATGAGGTTATCAACCAACAATGGATTAATTTAGAGCAAGTTGGTATTAAGATTGACAGAAATGAACTTGCTTGTGAAATTACTAATGCATTAAGAGAAGCATTTATCCAGTTTGAAAAACAAGGGTTGTCTGTTTTTATAGAACGCTGGAAAAGTTTAGATAACTTTATGGATAGACGTGTAAAACTGATTATTGGCGAAAAAGAAATCTTTGGTATCGCTAAAGGTATTAATGATCAAGGGGCTTTACTTTTAGAGCAAAATGGTAAAATTACACCTTATATAGGTGGTGAAATTTCACTAAGAAGTGCATCTTAATGTTTTGAATTGCGTCGAATGTCTGAAATTGAAAAAGCTTTCTCTAATCGGAAAGCTTTTTTGGTATTTATATTATTAAATCTATTTAGAACTAGAAGAAATCAGTGAATAATTGTTCAGTTTTATTTACGTAATCTAACATTGCTAATTGTATGATTATGGCCTTTGGTTAAGATCAAACTTGCTCTCTCTCTTGTTGGCAAGATGTTTTGTTTTAAGTTTAATCCATTAATTTCTTGCCAAATGGATGAGGCTATTTCTATAGATTCTTCTCTGCTTAATTTAGAATAATTATTAAAATACGATTCAGGATCAGTAAATGCCCCTTCTCTAAATTTCAAAAAGCGACTGATATACCAGTGTTTTAGTAATTCTTCTTCTGCATCAACATAAATAGAGAAATCTACATAATCTGATACAAAAACATTATGTGGATCATGCGGATAATCTTGATTGCTCTGTAATACATTCAATCCTTCAAGAATCAAAATATCAGGTTGCTCAATAACCTGTTTCTTATCAGGAATGATGTCATATACTAAATGAGAATAGACAGGCGCTGTCACTTGTTTCTTACCTGATTTTATATCAGAAACGAAAGAGACAAGGCTATGCATATCATAGGATTCAGGAAATCCTTTTTTCTTCATTATCCCGCGTTTTTTTAACTCTGCATTAGGTAAAAGAAAACCATCAGTAGTAATTAAATCTACTTTACGATGCTCTGGCCAACGCGTTAAAAGTGCTTGTAGCAAGCGAGCCGTTGTACTTTTACCAACAGCAACACTACCCGCGATACCAATAATATATGGAATTTTAGCGCTTCTTGTGCCAAGAAATTGCTCTAAGACGGCTTGACGGCGTAGGTTAGAGCTAATGTAAAAATTGAGTAATCTCGAAAGAGGAAGATAAATCTCAATAACATCATCAATGGAAATTTCTTCGTTAATTCCTTTTAAGTCTGCAATTTCTTTTTCTGTTAGCGTTAAAGGAACAGAGTCTCTTAACGTTGCCCAGTGCTTTCTGTCAAATTCTAAATAAGGGGTTATAAAGCGTTCTTTGTTATTCATAAGCCAACATCTGCCTAGTCTTCGCAGGTTGGACAGGCTGTTTAAAACACCCGTATCCGATAAAAAATAAACAGCATCATAACGAGTCATGCTTCATTGGCGTAGATATTTTTAAAATTTTTCTACTTTTTTTGACGCGAACTGAATAAATTTGCAAAAAAAGTATAAAAAATAGACATGGAAATTATTTTTTAGCGTAGACTAGTGAGTGCGTAATTAATTTTTTTTCTAAAAATTTATTAAATGCAATAAATTTAGGGCTTGAAAGATAAATTAGAATTTGAATTTATCTTGAATTGTTGTTGTCATTTTGGTCGTTTTTTTCCTAAAAAATCAACAATTCAATCAAAACCGAACAAAATATAAGCAAAAGAACAAATATCGCAATTTTTTTGTTGCATCATGATGAAAGTCCTCCTAGAATGCGCACCACTTAGCCGGCATAGCTCAGTTGGTAGAGCAACTGACTTGTAATCAGTAGGTCCCGAGTTCGACTCTTGGTGCCGGCACCATTAAAATTTAGTTGGTGGGATACCCAAGCGGCCAAAGGGAGCAGACTGTAAATCTGCCGTCACAGACTTCGAAGGTTCGAATCCTTCTCCCACCACCATTAATTCCTTACTTAGGTGTTTTCAAATAGTAAACACTTGAGTAGAATACAAAGCTGATTTTAAGTCAGGTAGCCGAGTTCTGCGGGCATCGTATAATGGCTATTACCTCAGCCTTCCAAGCTGATGATGCGGGTTCGATTCCCGCTGCCCGCTCCAGATGTGCTGATATAGCTCAGTTGGTAGAGCGCACCCTTGGTAAGGGTGAGGTCGGCAGTTCGAATCTGCCTATCAGCACCACTCCTTCATGTTCTTGCCTCCCTGAATAAAATCTTAACAAGCAATAGCAAATCGCTAATTTACTTACTGCTTGGTTGATGTGGTGTAACCACCGATTCCGTGTCTTAGAGGGACAATTTAAATGTCTAAAGAAAAATTTGAACGTTCAAAACCGCACGTTAACGTTGGTACTATCGGCCACGTTGACCACGGTAAAACAACTCTGACTGCT
>NZ_JAABLX010000003.1:0-2934 GCF_009915245.1 Proteus sp. G2669
ATCATAGTAGCGAAAGCGATTGTAATACAAGCCACTTTCTTTATCTTCATATTGACCGGCAAAACGAAAATGACATTCAGTGTATTCTGGGTCGTTATCGGCATAATCATCATGAGATTGCCAAAACGCCATTTGTCCCCAGGTATTTAACCGTCCTGCCCAGCTGACAATGCCTTTTTCGCTAAAGATTTCTCGTGGCGTGCCTTGATGGTCAGTGACGACATAATGCAGTTTTCCACGTTGATAACGAGCTGTTGGAGTAATTTCGCCGGGCTGGTAGAGCCACTGAATTTGCGGATCATAAGCGGGCGTACCATCGGCATAAATCGGAGTTTCTTGCACCATCTGGTTGCCCGACCACAGATAATCGACACGCTGAACGCGTTTATCTTTAAAGGTGGAATAGGGCGATTATCGACACTTTTTTGTTGCTTTGCACCAGTTGTAAAAACATTCCTTACACATCAGGCGGAATAAACTGATGTTCCGTGATATTGAGATGTTCGATTCTATTGAGAACCAATACAATAATCCAATGTGTTTTGAAATATTTTAAGATAAAAAATAATATCTTACCTCTAAGTTGTTATTAGTTTTATTGCACTATTGAATAGCAAAATTAAAGTCCATTTATTATTTGTTCAATAGTATAGAATCTTCCATTATAGTGTTGATTATAATACTCTACATTATCAGCTAATAATTTTCTTTTTTTACAGATGATTCGTTTTCTTATTTTATCTGCATTTTTAATTATTTCTTTTCTTAAAAAACCTAAAATGTATACTTGTGTTTTTTTATAAAGAATAGCTTCATTGATAGCTTTTAATAGTATATATATATTATCAGCCTCGTTAGATGTGATAAACTGTTTGCCTTTCATCCTAAGATAGATTTTATAAAATACACTATTAAGTTTTTCATTAGGATTGGTTTTGTTTGAATTTAATGTATCTATTAATTTATACGTTAATAAGTGTTTTTCTAAATAAATACTGGCAGGTTCCCATTTATCACTTAGCCCTCTAACGATAGATGATTCAGTTTGTTTCAGGTATGCATATAAAGTGAGTAAAAATTTATCATCATAATAGTAATAAGTATTCATAATTATTTGCAACTTCCTCTCATCATACGATCCCACCATGATTGTTTTTATCTTTTAAAGATAAGGGGGTTCACTTGGTATTATTGCTGTGGCCCTATTACTACCAAGATATGTTTGAACTAAGGTATCTTTGTGAACTTCATATTCTATATAGGATCCTTGTCCATTTGCACCTACATCTTTAGCGCTAGTAAAAGGAGTATCTTTAAAGGGAGAGCTTAAAGGTGGCGTAGGGCGATTATCGACCACTTTACTTTTACTAAGCCTTCTGCCAAAAGCATCGTAAGTATAACGCCAGCATTCCCCCTCAGGATTAAAACAGGCGATAAGTTGGTTCAGCGTATTCCATTGGTAATACCACTTTTTTACAGCGAAGAATCAGAGCTATGAAGCAACATCACTAACAATGGCAAGATACAAGAACTGATGGCAGAATATGCCAGTAGTTAAAAGGGATGTTGATCAATTTTTAAAGACAATTCAGTCAGAAGATTTTAAGATCTTCTGACTATTCTTAATTACTTAATGAATACACTATCTCTAATTTTTCTAATTTCTGGAGTTAATTCAAAACAGTCTTCTAATGGCTCATTATCTAAAGACCAGTGTTCTATTAATTGTAAATGAATCTGATTATTATCAGATAATAAAGTTAAAACTTTTATTATCAAATCATCATTCTTATTATTTTGAACCAATAAATCATTTACAATGTCAAGCATCAATTCCATTAATTCATTCTTTTCAAATGTATTATATTTATCATTCGTGTATGCTTGAATATATTTTTTTAACCATTCTTTTGTACGATATGGTTCTGATAATTCATAGCTCCAATCTTGAGTATATTCATCCCCTACTGGTAATTCTAAGTCTATAGCCAATTGATTTATATGCATAAATAAGGGTCTCTATTTAATTGGGATGAGATGAGTTATATGGAAATGATGTTCTAATCGAGCCATCAGGCTTTACGACCACTCTGGCCATATCTGGTTTTATTTCCACTCCATTAGGTAAATAACCGCGACCATTTATATTATTGGGCAAAGGAACATCATGAACACCAGGTCCTTTTTTAGCAACATCAGAAATAAAATTAGCAGCCGCGTTATCATCTAAATATTGTCCTATCTGATGATTTTTAGCTCTGGCTCTATCCATAAGTTGAAGAGTTTTTAATTTTTGGCCATGATCAATAAATGTATGTCCATAAGTTGGTTTGCTTTTAGGGTTTCCCCACTTCAACTTATCACAATTCTCACCCGCCAACCCAAACGGATCAACCCACCCAGTCGGACAATGTACGTACCCATACGGATTAAAGCCACCTAATAATCCGATAGGGTCTGGTGAAATATATTGCCCTGTGTCCTTATCATAGTAGCGAAAGCGATTGTAATACAAGCCACTTTCTTTATCTTCATATTGTCCGGCAAATCGAAAATGACATTCGGTATATTCAGGGTCATTATCGGCATAATCATCATGCGATTGCCAAAATGCCATTTGCCCCCAGGTATTTAACCGTCCTGCCCAACTAACAATGCCTTTTTCGCTAAAGATTTCTCGTGGCGTGCCTTGATGGTCAGTGACGACATAATGCAGTTTTCCACGTTGATAACGGGCTGTGGGAGTAATTTCGCCGGGCTGATAGAGCCACTGAATTTGCGAATCGTAAGCAGGGGTGCCATCGGCATAAATCGGAGTTTCCTGCACCATTTGGTCGCCAGACCACAGGTAATCGACACGCTGAACGCGTTTATCTTTAAAGGGAGAGCTTAAAGGTGGCGTAGGGCGATTATCGACCACTTTACTTTTACTAA
>NZ_JAABLX010000030.1:0-5689 GCF_009915245.1 Proteus sp. G2669
ACAGGATTATACTAACCAATCCGACTTTGGTACGGGGGGTAAATACACCCGTGCCATCCAAGCTATCACCGCATTTACGCAAGGTGTAATGGGCAACAATATTGTTACCGCGATTGCTAATGGTTCCGCGCCTTATCTTGCTAATGAAGTGAAAAACCAAATTCAAGGTAACAGTGTTGAAAGTGATATTCAGCGCACGATAGTGCACGGCATTACTGAATGCCAGCCTTGCGTTGGCAAAAGATGAGAATGCAGTAGTGCAAGCTTCTGGCGCAATGACGGGCGAAACGGTGGGTATTTTATCGCACTCACTTTATGGCAAAACCCCCGATGAACTCACCGAGACTGAAAAGCAGAATATAAGTGCATGGGCAACATTAACTTCTGGGATTGTCGGCGGTTTAATCAGCGATAATAGCACCGGCGTTGCCAATGCTGCCCAAGCAGGGAAAGTGGTGGTTGAGAATAATTTTTTGGGAGATATTTCACGCGAGGCATTAGATAAAAGCCGTGAGGCGTTACGGGAAAACAAATATACGGAGAGGGATGTTCGTGAGTTACTGGCGTTGGAAGCCCGTGACCAAATCAGTGATGGGCTGTTAAATCAGTACCGGAAAGATCCTGCGTCTTTGACACCGGAGCAGCAACAGAGATTTCTGCAGGAATTGCAGCAATATGCCTATGAAAAAACTCAGTTGTATGATGCAAAAACTGCCGAACAGCTGGTCATTTTGTTGTTAAAAGAAGGGGATTCGTCGCTGATCCCGAACAAAGGCTTCCCATACGCAGGCCGTACAGAAGCGAAAAATGCTTGGGCAGACGGGGAAAGACAACAGGCATATGAGCAAGACGGATGGCTGGATGCCCTGAACTGGACGCGTACACAAACTGAAGAAGAAAAACTATTCAAAAAAGCCGATAATCTGGCCAATACGTATGGCTACCACAGAGATAATGCGGCTATCGGTGATGCTCCCCTTCAGGTATTGCAGGGTGGTTTGACAATCCGAGTTATGACCCCACTATTGGAAGGGGCAGGCAAAGCTACGGCATATTTATTGGGGGATGGGACAGGCAAAATAATGCTTATGACGGGAACAATAGGCGCCACAGCGAATGCTGGGGTTCAATATGGATTTACAGGAAAAGTCAATCCCGTGGATGTAGTATTTTCCTTTGGGACAGGTGCCATGACGGCGTATACGAAATTTGGGGGAACTGTTGCCTGGAATGCAGGCATGGGGGGAGTTGCAAGTATGTTCAAGGGAGAAGATCCTTCTGCAATCTTTATAAATACGTTCAGTGCAGGTTTTGGTTCTAGTGTGGGATATGGTTTCGCAGGTAAGCCTATAAGTTATGGATGGAATCAATATAAATTGTGGAAAACAGGAGGTTGGGATCCCAAATACAACCCTAAATTGCAAGGTGGAGCTATAAATGGATTATACGGACTATCGAAGGATATGAAACCCCATCCTTTGCCTGGTATTTTGGGAAATATAGGCTCTGCCTTTACAACAGAGACTACAAACTTTCTGATGCAAGAGAAAATTAAAGAAGTTGAGGAAAAAAATAGTGAATCAAAAAACTAATCAATTTGAATACTTTCTTGTTATGACTATTTTGTGTGTGGTAGTCCTGTTTATTATGGGGCTGGTTATATACAGCATAGGTGAGTGTATTATTTGGTTATTGATTGGTGGAGATTTTATTTTTTCAATCGAGTTTTTAAAAAAGATTATTAAAGCAAGTCTATGGGCTGGGTTGGTCGTTGGAATAGGGATGTGGTTTATAGAATATAAGTTACGTAGATGATGTTAAGATCCCAGCTCAAAATGTTGGGATCTTTCTTTTGGGCTATCACTCCGTCTCAATAACCTTGGCTTGTTAGCCCGTGGTACTCATCAATCCTTTCAGAAACTAACGATAACGTCACCGAGCGTGATATTCAAAATCACCTCTTCCAGCAAGCATTACAGAATTATACCAACCAATCTGACTTTGGTAGTGGGGGTAAATACACCCGTGCAATCCAAGCTATCACCGCATTTACGCAAGGTGTAATGGGCAACAACATTGTTACCGCGATTGCCAATGGCTCCGCTCCTTATCTTGCCAATGAAGTGAAAAACCAAATTCAAGGTAACAGTGTTGAAAGTGATATTCAGCGCACCATTACCCACGGCTTACTGAATGCCAGCCTTGCGTTGGCAAAAGGTGAGAATGCAGTAGTGCAAGCTTCTGGCGCAATGACAGGGGAAACAGTGGGTATTTTATCGCACTCACTTTATGGCAAAACTCCCGAAGAACTCACTGAAACTGAAAAGCAGAATATAAGTGCATGGGCAACGTTAACTTCAGGGGTTGTCGGCGGTTTAATCAGCGATAATAGTGCAGGCGTTGCCAATGCCGCTCAAGCAGGGAAGGTGGTGGTTGAGAATAACTTACTTGGTGGAAATGAGCTAATGCATACTCAACTGGCACAGGAATATGGTAAAGATAGAATGTCATGTGTGGAAAATTCTAATTCTGAATCATGTCAGAGAGGCAAAGCGCTACAACAAGCTTATATTTATGCTTTAGCAACAGGTAGTACGGGAAGTGTTTCTTTGCTTTCAACAAGTGCGCGAGTTATGTGGTTTATCGGTGCAGGTGCCAATTCAGGAGTACAATATATCGATTCAAAAAAAGTTAACCCAGTGAATGCAATAATTGCAGGTTGGGTAAATGTAATGACAATAGGAGAAGGATGGAAAAGTACAGTTTTCTTTAATGCAGCAGGAGGAGCCCTGACGAATACGATAAATGATGAAAGTGCAGCGATGGGGGCAATCACGACAGGAAGTGGAGCATTAATGGGGTATGGATTAGGTAATTTTATAGTAAAACCTGTAACTAATTGGGTTGGTAAAATAATAACAAAAGGCAATAATCCCAGATTTAATGAAGTGTTGAGAAAATATTCAGAGTCAGAGGTTAAGGGAAGGTCTTATATTATGCAGGAAGTATCCGAAAGTAAAATTCCTTCTGGAGCAGGTAACTTAAGTAGTAGTGCTATATCTGAATTAGGTATTTTTTATATACAAAAAAAAGATGAAGAGGAAAAAAAAGAGTGAAAATAATTTTTCTTATTATAGTGTTAATGATTATGTTTATATTTGTTTCATTTATAAGTGTAATGATTTTTTATTTTTTAGTGGAGGTGTTTTTTTATTTTTATTCAGATATCTCAATTTCATTTAAAGTTAATGAAATAAAAAAAGTATTAAAAGTAAGTATTGGTGGAGGTGCAATTATGGGGTTAGGTATTGGAATGTTATACATAAAAGAAAATAAACTAAAATAATTTTTTAGAATAAAATTTTAAACTTTGAACTATTTTAGATATTTTAACGTAAATTAATAATACTATGAATATAAGATTAATAGAATTTCTACACTCGGTTTATCCAGAGTTACTTATCGATGTTAGTTATATAAGAGGATATTCTGATGAAGAAATCTCCAGCATGGAACGCCTTTATGATATTAGAATCACAGGGCAATTCTATGAGTTTTTAAGGTGTATGGGGCGCTGCAGTGGTGGTCTTTTTGGTGATGATCCTCTAGTGTTTTATCAAAATCAAGAGACCATAAGAGGTGATATTTTATTTCAAATTGGTGCAAGAGAAGAGCTGGCATCGATCCAACGACATGATTTATTAAAACAAAAACCATTTTTCATTTCAGTAGAAAGTTATACACAGTATCTCTTTTTACTAACAGATTCAGATAATCCAGACCTTATATTTAATTATAATGAAAATGATGAATGTGTAGAGAACACTAATTGGGATCTGAATAGTTATTTACAACATGTTATCAATGTTTATACTCGCCATTATCCTGTTGCGCCTCCTTTTGACCGACACGGTGAACTTATTATCATTTAAATAAAAACCCTATCTTATGAACTGACCCCAGTTCATTACAATAGATTTTTTTATTTTGCACAGAAAATTCTTAGTTATGTAGAGGAATGCTACTTTATTGGTTTGATGATGAAACATATTTTATGGAATGCCTATTAATTATGGCGGATTGCAAATATATAAAGCTGATGAAGTAAAAATTATTGATAATCAATTAGATTTTAAAACAGTCTTTTTTTCAAATGATGATGCAAAGAGCGTCCATCATTGGGCTTTAATTGAAGAATCATTATTAGATGACTTGCTTGAATTAGATGAAACCGCCTATAAAAGATTTTTAGAGATATTAAAATCAGAAGGTCAGTTAGACGATAATTTTTATTGATAATAGATCCCTGCATTCACAGGGATCTCCCTTAACCCTTCACTTCTTTGCCAATCGGATAATCAACTTCCCAGCTTGGCGGGTAAGGGAGCAGTGGTTGCCTACCTCAAACTCTAGCTCACTCAACTACTTACCACTGAAAGTCTGTAGTGGTCAACTAAAACTGGCCATCGTTTTAGAGTTTTTCCAGTATCTCTTTTCGGATTCGTTTGGTGATAATCCTCCGTTATATTCGTGAGGTCTGTGTACGCTGTAATACCCGACAATATAGTCCGTTATTGCATGGACAGCATCACTAAAACTTATGTAGCCAGTCATGGGTACCCACTCGTTCTTCAGGCTCCTAAAGAAGCGCTCCATTGGACTATTATCCCAGCAGTTTCCGCGTCTACTCATACTTTGTTTGATCCGATATCTCCATAGTAACTGCCGAAACTGATTACTTGTATAGTGGCTACCCTGATCACTGTGGAACATCATCCCTGCTGGTTTATCCCGAGTTTCCCACGCCATTTTCAGCGCTTTGATGGTCAATCGACTGTCCGGAGAGAACGACATTGCCCAGCCCACCGGTTTTCTGGCGAACAAATCGAGAACAACGGCGAGATACGCCCAGCGTTGGCCTGTCCAGATATAGGTGACATCGCCACACCACACTTGATTGGGCTCAGTCACTGCAAATTGACGTTCGAGATGATTCGATATAGCAATATGTTCTTGTCCGCCACGTTTGTAGCGGTGTTTCGGTTGTTGACAACTTACAAGGCCGAGCTATTTCATGAGCCTACCGGCAAGCCAACGCCCCATTGGGAAGCCCTTGAACGTTGCCATTATGGCAATACTCCTTGCCCCAGCAGAGCCATGGCTGATGTTGTGTAGTTCCTGAACTTGACTGCGCAATACGGTGCGTCTTCTATCAGGCTGAATAGGACGGGCATTCCAGTATTTATAACTGCTGCGATGAACCCCGAATACATGGCAGAGAGTGGTTACGGGATAACGCGCCCTGAGCTTTCCGATTAACGTAAATTGTTCAGGGAGTCTGACATCAAGAGCGCGGTAGCCTTTTTTAATATTTCATTTTCCATTTCAATACGTTGAAGTTTCTTTTTGAGTTCACGTATTTCAATTTGCTCTGGCGTGATGGGAGAGGCTTTCGGCGTTTTGCCAGCCCGTTCATCGCGCAACTGTTTTACCCATCGGGTCATAGTGGAAAGACCGATATTCATGGCTTTAGCTGCATCAGCAACAGTGTAGTTCTGATCAACAACTAACTGAGCAGATTCATGTTTAAATTCTGCACTGAAATTTCGTTTTTTCATTAAGGCACCTTTATTGTTTGAGGTAAGCATATCACCTCTATTCAGGTGGCCAAATTTATTAAACCACTACA
>NZ_JAABLX010000031.1:0-6861 GCF_009915245.1 Proteus sp. G2669
TTGCTCTGACTCTGCAATTCGCTCTCTGAGTAACCAATAATTTCGGATAGCGGTGTCAGTAGGTCGGGCGGTGGTTGCATAAGCCAAGCTGGTGGCGGAAGTGGTTGTGCTTTTGGGACACTCTGCTTTGATGTACACCCGCTCAGGATGACGCTCACTAATATCACGCAAGCGACTAATTTCTTTCTTAGCATTCGCTAACTCCTGCGTATATTGAATATCCAGTTGGTTTAATCGCATTATGCGTGCTTGATAATCAGTATTAATAGACTTCTGTTCTTCGAGAGCCACAGTTAGTTTTTTGTTGGTATCTGTCAGTGTGGTAATTCTGTTAGCTTGCCAATTAATCACCCAATAGCTACCCACAATAATGCCCACCATCGCAATGACGGCATAGAGTTTTCCATATTTCATGATTAGTACCGATGATATGAGAGTGCAATCTGACAGCGTTTTTCTAAACTAACGTGATCTTTAGTACATGTGTTATCAATCAAGAGATAAATACCACCAACGACAGTGATGAATAATATGAGGATAAAGCTGATAATGATGATTAAAGGTTTCCATGACATAGTGCTGACTCCGCCTCTCGACGACTGACAAGCCCTCGCCAAACCTTTCCGCCTGCATATACCCAACGTTTCATTTCTTCACAGGCACCCGCTCTATCACCCGCATTTAGTTTCTTAAGTAATGTTGAGCGAGCAAATGCGGTTGTACCCACATTAAAAGCAAAGGAATATAAAGCGGCTTTGGTGTGGTCATCGAGTGGTACTTTGATTAATACATCGACTTGCCGTTGTGTCTTAATAAAATCGTTTTGTAATAATGCATCACATTCTTGTTGTGTGTATCTCTTACCTTGAATAATGTCTTTGCCTGTATGCCCATAACAAACCGTCAAAACACCTGCCACATCACGATAAGGTTCATAACGCACACCTTCAAAATGGGCTATTACTACTAACGCGATTGCTGTGGCTCCCGCAGTTGTTAGCGCCGCTATTTTCTGTTTGAGAGACATTAAATATCCTTTGGCGCTTTCACCATTAATTCAGCAAGCCTTTTTAGGGTTTCAGTTGGGTTTTGTGGGTCAACATGACGAACAAGCTCTTCAAATAATTGAGTGCGTTTTCGTTGCTCTCGACGAGTCATAAAATAAGTGGCTAAACCTAAAACCATGCTAAACGCCATCCCGATAACAAATCCCCATTCATATAACGAAAGACTGGCAAAAAATGCCGTTAAGCCTGCGGTTCCGTAAGTAACATTGGTTAATTTATCCATACGCATAGTCACCCTCAGAGGAGTGTCCGTTGATGATTAGTGTGAGAGTTAAAAATGAAACGATAAAAAATTAGGCGGGTATTGATACTTTAAGTACCTTTAATAAACCTTCAGGCAACTGCTCTTCAAGTGACGCATTAGAAACAATCACAAGGCCGTACATGGATATCCATGTATTCGTTTGTTGTAAGTGTCCCTGAATAAATTGCTTCGCTTTCTCTAACAAATAAACACAACTCTCTTGCGTGTTTTTGCGCCAATAAGATTCAATCGCCACCAGCAATGGGTCACCTGCATCATTAATCTTTTGTGTGCCGATTCGATATTGCTTTTTACCTGTGGGAGATGTCGTGCAAATTAGTTGTGTGAGTTGTTGAGTTTCACTATCAGCCGTATGGATATTCGCCGTTAAAATGACGGAGGTATTCTTTTCACTGTCTGTTTCTGAGGCATAGTGAAGACTAAACTGTAATTCGCTTATCTCTTTTGACATAACATTTACCGATTTATTTAGTTAATAAGGTGCCGACTCACAACTCTTGTGAGAACGGTATAAGTGGGTGTTGATTCTGTGGTCGACGTAGATGAAAAGGCTACAAAGTAACCTTATTTAATTTAGGGTTGAATATATTAATGAGAATAATTATCATTACATACGTATCAAATTGACAGGTTTGATACGAATTAGTACGACATGACTTACATTGCTTCTTGCGTTTATTTTATATGCCGATATGACTCCTAGCGTATCGGCATTTTTTTATTTTTTGTGAGATGGCTTCATATTAACAATTTAGATATTTCCTTCAGCACCAGAAACGGACAGTATAAACATAGCGGCATGTTAAATATCTTTAAGTCCTTGTATGCTTAGATTTAGTACTAAATTACCATCAATTCATTGCCAAAATAATTCCACAATAATTATTTATATTATTATCTTAGATGTTTAGCCCTTCAACATTTTCGCTTCCAAAAAGTTCTTCTACTGCTCCTAAAGCTTTATCTGACATTGTTTGTGTGGCCAGTACGGCAAGCCTTACCATTGGTCGGGAGAGAGATACATAGAGTAGGTTACGTGCGCGATAAAAGCCTTTGATATTTCTTTCAGTAAGAGCTTTAGTTTTGATGAGTTCTAGAAGTAATGGCCAGTTGTAATGATTCCATCCTCCCCCCAAAACAACCAGAACATTCTCAAATTCCGCCCCTTTGACACTGTGCTGTGTTGCAAAAGATGTTTGCTTTTCAATAAATTTAGTTATTTCAATAACTTCCTTATATGGGACACATCTAAGTTTACTGTATCTCTTAAGTCCAGATGCTTTCTCTGGCACCGGAGCACCATTCAAAGAATTAAATTCATCATCTCGACGCAATACACGGTCTGGTAGAACTGGACGCTTCGTAATTTTTAGGTGATCAATGACTTGTCCGATAGTACCTTCTTCACGTAATGTATTCAAAATATCCATATCTCTTCGCCAACTAACTTTATCTTGGTGTTGAGTTATGGCTGGTGCAGATCCATATATTCTAAATAAATCTCCATAGCGGGATTCGCAATAGGCTTCACACATAGGTTCTACATTTTCAGCAAAGAATTTGATAATAGGATCTTCTTTTTTGGCAAAAAGATCATTTCTTCCATTGAATACTTTGACGATACCTGGATATCCCTGCTCAGCAGCAAGTACATTATGAGTGAGCATGAGCACTTTTGTTTTACATAAATCCCAACCTTCAGCCTCTAGTCTCTTCATCAAGGCTATACGTGTCTGCCGAGCCAGATCGTCTAGCAGATCTCCTTTAGAATGTCGATCATTAGTCCGTTCTCCTTTGTAGTTATTAGTGTGGAAAAATCGAGCTTCGCCTTTTGCTTCAGGGTTATGAACTTCCTGACGGAGTTCAGGTCGTAACTTATTTAATACATTGACTATTGCAGGGACAGAACGAAAGTTGGAACCTTTAGTGATCTCTTTAATGGGATACTTAGCAAGTTCATACTCACTTCTATAAATAGTTTGCCAATGATCGCCAAAAAGACCTACTAAGGGACCCTTAGCTGGTTTCAGGAAGTATTCAGTAATTGCTTCCATAAATTGGCGATTAGTATCCTGATATTCATCAATAAAGATCACAGGGAACTGCTGGCTGAAAATCTGCCGAAACTTATCCTTTTGCAAAAGTTTTGCCATCATATTTGGTATATCATCGTGATTCAGCGAGATTTTGTTCTCATCGACACTAAAGAAACCCATGTCATATTCCACTGACTTAGATCCAATACCACCTTCTTGCTCGATCTTTTCTTTTTTGTCCTCCATTTCCCCTAAGAGTTCACGCAACGCTTTCTGAAATGTGCGGAGGAATGCCCATGAAAAACCATGAATGGTATTAACCAGAATGGCAGGATGTTCTTCAAGCTCCCGTGCAATTTCATTTCGGGCAACTTCGGTATAGGTGATACAAGCCACCTTTTGCCCATGCCGTACGAGAGTCGGCCCATGTTGTTCAATCAACCGCTTCAGTGCTGCTACAAGCGAATAGGTTTTTCCAGCACCAGCGCCCGCCTCCAGTCGAAAGCTTTGTCCTGCATCAAGAGCGTCATTGATTTTTTTTTGTGTTTCTTCTGCAGCTATCAGCGCGGGATTATCTTTGCCTTTAGTCATACAGCCTCCGAAATGAGTTGTCCTTCATTCTCTTGTTCCTGTAGAGGAAGTGGCTCTGAAAGCCAAGTAAGACCTTCAAGAATATAACGCGGTACCACCCATTCTTTTTGGTGAATAGCGAACCACAAGGCTGTATCGGCTTTCCCTAGTGTCTTGGCTATTTCCCATGCTTCAGTCGCTACATCTTGCTCTTCAGTCCATGTAAATAGTGCTGGATTTGCCAAAATAAGCGCATCTTCATAGCTTCTCGCACTGATGCCAGTTTCTTGATTTTCTGCTACTTGATAAGCTATACGTCGGGATCCTTTTATTTTCTCTTCAGATGTTTTTGAAAGTAGCTCAGCAGGTGTGATATGCCATTGTTTGTTATCTGGGATATCTTCGGGGCGAAACCAGTATTTGATTGCCTCATTAGACGTACGCAGGCCATCTGCGACAGGGCATTTTTCCCAAACTGTAATTTCTTTTTCTTTTTTATTTGTTTTTTTCACTGCCTTGATTGAATCTATATCCGTTATGACCAACGTTTTAAGTTCTAGGAAATCCAATAATGGGTAAAAAATGTGTGCATGAGCACCACCCACTTCAACATTAGTTATGTACTGCCTGACTAACTTGTGTTTGTCGTCAAGAGACTTATCGACTAATTCACATAACTTGGGCATTAAAAGCCTTTCTGTTGTGCCTTCCACCAAAATGGCTTTATCTGCAAAATACAAATCACATTTAGTCAGTGTCATGTACTTATGTAAAAAGTCTTGATCTTCAGGTGAAATGCATCCTAGTCCTTTTTTGAAATCTTTAACTTTTGTCTGACGAGATATCTTGGAGGTCGGCGCTTCATTGAGAAAATAACGCACGGCCTCGAAGGAGGCTGCATTAGCAACATGGGGGGAGTGTGTAGATATAATGAATTGAACATTCCACACTGGCTCATTGGGATAACTTGCTGATAGTTTTTTTATCGCTGCATTAAGCTGAGCAATGAATACCTCTTGCATCTGAGGGTGTAAATGAGCTTCTGGTTCTTCGATGAAAATAAGATGTGTAGCCGGGCACACAGATCTTGCACGGTATAATTTATGGTAACTTTCGAGTTGCAATAGCATGTAAATGAGGTTACGTGTACCTAATCCATTGTAGCCTTCTGGAAGATGAACTCCATCAGTACCTGTGTAAACAACCTTTGTATGACCAGTAAGGAGAGCCTCAACGTTCAATGTAGTTTCAGGGCGTAGCTCTGTGTCGTTGAGACTAGGGAAGCCCAAAACTTCCATCGCGGGAAGAAGATTTTTCAACATTTCATCGAAACTACCCTGCATACTGCGCTCAACATCTTCAACAGACTGTCTCAGTTTTCCGGCAAGTTCCTGATCTCTCGTGGTCGCAGTCGGAGTGGATGCTGTTTTAAAAAGGGTATTGAGTAATTTACCTATTACATCTGTATCTCCATGCTTGTCATGATCGAGAGTTCTTTGTGCTCGAACGAAATTGCATTGCATCAATGTTGCTAAATTGCTAGAACCATCAAAGCTACGTCTATTCTTAGGATCAGTGGGGTCTATAGCTGAAATATGAGTACCATATGCCTTGGGCAAAGTTTCTCTCAATAAACGTAAGAAGTAAGACCTTGGTTCAAGACCTTCGGGGGTCGGTTGGACATCAAACAAAATATGGAAGGTTGCTGGAGACGCTTTGTATTCAATACACACGATCGCAGTTGTCGAATCTGTATCAAGATCAATAATAAACGGGGAAAGTGGCCCAAGATTTGTGTCTGTACCGTCGTAACGGAAGGTAAGTGTGAGAGATATGGTCGGAAGTGCTGCGAGGACATCCTCCGCTTTGGCACCTTGTTCCCTCAGTTCTTTTGCATTGATAAATTTATTACGCTGAACAGGCGAGAAATCCTCAAGACGGAATCGTGCTCCGTTATCACTAGCAAATCTTTCAAAAATCTCAGTAAAAGATGTTTTTCCACTGTTATTACGTCCCACGATCACAGTGGAAGTATCTTCCAGCATAATTTCAATATTTTGGAGGAGGCGAAATCCCTCAACTTGAACTTTTTCGATTCGCATACTAACTCCCAAGCTTAATTGTGCAGGAGTACTCCTGCTTGTTCTAGCATTAGTTTTCGAGTGTATGCTTTAGAATACTTTAGAATAATTTACTTTCAATTGAGAGTTTACATTAATACCACAGACATCTCATTCTTTCTGAAGATAGGCCTATTATGTAACTGATTGTTGTGTAAATGACTGTTTTGCCATATTTCCATCTAAATACGATTCTATATTAAGCAGTACGAATTGATCAAAACGATTTGAAAGTAAGTTGTCAGATAATGTTGGGAATAATGAAAAAGGTTTAATGTTAGGCATATAACTCCTCCTTCAGTATTTAGTGAATTATGGGCGGTCTCTTATTTACCCAAAATATAAATATGAACGAGCAAGTATTTTTCAAGCCCTAAAATCTAAATTTTTTATCTTTGACCAATATGGGATTGTAGATAGCAAAAAACCCCGCCGAAGCGAGGTTTTGTATATTCAACTATTTAATGCTTAACTCATTTGTGCTGTCATCACACTTTTGCAAAAAATACATTTTGCGCCGTGTGGATTGTTCACTGTGACATCAAATTGTGATGTTCTATATTGTGAACTGCTGCACCTTGGGCATTTAAAATAGAGGCGAATAGTAATAGCGCCTTTAGAGAGCCACCACATTGCCTGCTGCTGGGCCTTTCATACCATTTTCCATGGTGAATGAAACTTGTTGGCCTTCCGCTAATGTTTTGAAGCTATCACTTTGGATTGCAGAGAAATGTACGAAGACATCTTTGCTGCCATCAGCTGGAGTAATAAAACCAAAACCTTTACCTTCATCGAACCATTTT
>NZ_JAABLX010000032.1:0-18028 GCF_009915245.1 Proteus sp. G2669
TTGCTCTGACTCTGCAATTCGCTCTCTGAGTAACCAATAATTTCGGATAGCGGTGTCAGTAGGTCGGGCGGTGGTTGCATAAGCCAAGCTGGTGGCGGAAGTGGTTGTGCTTTTGGGACACTCTGCTTTGATGTACACCCGCTCAGGATGACGCTCACTAATATCACGCAAGCGACTAATTTCTTTCTTAGCATTCGCTAACTCCTGCGTATATTGAATATCCAGTTGGTTTAATCGCATTATGCGTGCTTGATAATCAGTATTAATAGACTTCTGTTCTTCGAGAGCCACAGTTAGTTTTTTGTTGGTATCTGTCAGTGTGGTAATTCTGTTAGCTTGCCAATTAATCACCCAATAGCTACCCACAATAATGCCCACCATCGCAATGACGGCATAG
The DNA here is from genome assembly GCF_009915245.1 of Proteus sp. G2669. Classification (NCBI taxonomy): domain Bacteria; kingdom Pseudomonadati; phylum Pseudomonadota; class Gammaproteobacteria; order Enterobacterales; family Morganellaceae; genus Proteus; species Proteus sp. G2669. Next base: position 398 of record NZ_JAABLX010000032.1, read on the forward strand.
AGTTTTCCATATTTCATGATTAGTACCGATGATATGAGAGTGCAATCTGACAGCGTTTTTCTAAACTAACGTGATCTTTAGTACATGTGTTATCAATCAAGAGATAAATACCACCAACGACAGTGATGAATAATATGAGGATAAAGCTGATAATGATGATTAAAGGTTTCCATGACATAGTGCTGACTCCGCCTCTCGACGACTGACAAGCCCTCGCCAAACCTTTCCGCCTGCATATACCCAACGTTTCATTTCTTCACAGGCACCCGCTCTATCACCCGCATTTAGTTTCTTAAGTAATGTTGAGCGAGCAAATGCGGTTGTACCCACATTAAAAGCAAAGGAATATAAAGCGGCTTTGGTGTGGTCATCGAGTGGTACTTTGATTAATACATCGACTTGCCGTTGTGTCTTAATAAAATCGTTTTGTAATAATGCATCACATTCTTGTTGTGTGTATCTCTTACCTTGAATAATGTCTTTGCCTGTATGCCCATAACAAACCGTCAAAACACCTGCCACATCACGATAAGGTTCATAACGCACACCTTCAAAATGGGCTATTACTACTAACGCGATTGCTGTGGCTCCCGCAGTTGTTAGCGCCGCTATTTTCTGTTTGAGAGACATTAAATATCCTTTGGCGCTTTCACCATTAATTCAGCAAGCCTTTTTAGGGTTTCAGTTGGGTTTTGTGGGTCAACATGACGAACAAGCTCTTCAAATAATTGAGTGCGTTTTCGTTGCTCTCGACGAGTCATAAAATAAGTGGCTAAACCTAAAACCATGCTAAACGCCATCCCGATAACAAATCCCCATTCATATAACGAAAGACTGGCAAAAAATGCCGTTAAGCCTGCGGTTCCGTAAGTAACATTGGTTAATTTATCCATACGCATAGTCACCCTCAGAGGAGTGTCCGTTGATGATTAGTGTGAGAGTTAAAAATGAAACGATAAAAAATTAGGCGGGTATTGATACTTTAAGTACCTTTAATAAACCTTCAGGCAACTGCTCTTCAAGTGACGCATTAGAAACAATCACAAGGCCGTACATGGATATCCATGTATTCGTTTGTTGTAAGTGTCCCTGAATAAATTGCTTCGCTTTCTCTAACAAATAAACACAACTCTCTTGCGTGTTTTTGCGCCAATAAGATTCAATCGCCACCAGCAATGGGTCACCTGCATCATTAATCTTTTGTGTGCCGATTCGATATTGCTTTTTACCTGTGGGAGATGTCGTGCAAATTAGTTGTGTGAGTTGTTGAGTTTCACTATCAGCCGTATGGATATTCGCCGTTAAAATGACGGAGGTATTCTTTTCACTGTCTGTTTCTGAGGCATAGTGAAGACTAAACTGTAATTCGCTTATCTCTTTTGACATAACATTTACCGATTTATTTAGTTAATAAGGTGCCGACTCACAACTCTTGTGAGAACGGTATAAGTGGGTGTTGATTCTGTGGTCGACGTAGATGAAAAGGCTACAAAGTAACCTTATTTAATTTAGGGTTGAATATATTAATGAGAATAATTATCATTACATACGTATCAAATTGACAGGTTTGATACGAATTAGTACGACATGACTTACATTGCTTCTTGCGTTTATTTTATATGCCGATATGACTCCTAGCGTATCGGCATTTTTTTATTTTGTGTTGGGTGGTTCTTTCATACTTATAATTTAGATATTCCGCTCAGATTTGCCCCAAGACTGCTATAATTCAAGGCTAAATCTAATCAGACAGTCAGCCCAGTGCAAGTACCAAGAGCGGAACTTGCTTACACCATACAATGCTAATTTACCAAGAGCTGGTCAATTGTATCATCTCTTTAATGAATTAGATTAAAGGCTTACAAAATGAACGATATCAACCAAAAAGCTTTAAACAAGAAAAAAGCCCCAAAAGCTAAGAAGACTAAGAAGACTAAGAAGACTAAGAAAGTCAAACAGAAATTACTTACCCCTGAACAAAGAGCATTGCAAGCAAAACAAGAAGCTAAACAAAAGCAATTAAAAGAAATCACTGCCCATTCTATTAAGCTTTTTCAACAATATACAGCACTCCGTAAAAATGGATTAGATAGTCCCACTGCCACTTTGCAAGCTTATGCTGATTATGAAAAAGTACACGGGGATAAATTACTGAATTCCATGTGGACAAAAATCAAATCTAAAACAGAGATTAAGATTTATGATCGTGAAAGACAAGATAATCGTAAATCGCTTAATCTTGCTAAGATCCCTACCCGCTTAGAGGCCAAACGTAGAGTACTTACACAGAATCAAAAGAAAGTATATAACCAGAATACAAGTACATTACGTTTTATCGGTGGTAAGAAGCTACCTGTAACATCTATGGAACTTGTTGTATGTCCTATCTGTGAGATTTATATAAAAAATGATGCTATAGAGTGGCATTTACGACACAACCACGTAGGACATGTAGATAACCCATTTACTAAACCTGTTGTAGCTCCTGTTGATACTGTCGAAGGTTTAGAAGAAGCAGTAGAAATACGTAATCTATTAATTGGCGATAAAATACTTCCTATTGAATCTCCTACTATTGATGTAGAAATTGATAAGAAAGATAAAAGCTATTTCAATAAACAAGTTTATCAAACTGCATTACGAACAATGACACAATCAGAAGCCTGGAAACTCGCCACTGATGAAGAGGCTAATATAGTCTCTTTAAGCGATCAATACATAAACCCATTAATACCACCGGAACCGAATATTGAAACATCAATTGTCATAGAAACTGAAGCTATAGTTATTAATGAAGAACTAACTAAGCCTTTAGAAGCTGCAAATGATACTTGTGCTACTGGACGTACAGTTGAAGTTACGCACAAAGCCCGCCATACTGGAGATCAAGCTGATTTCAAACGCCGAATTTGGAATAACTTCAATGGTAGATGCGCTATTACTGGCTATCCATTGCCAGAAGGTATCTTAGAAGCAGCACATATTGAAGCAATAACAGAAGCAGCGAATAACAATACCTCCAACGGTCTATTACTTGAAGTAAGTCTACATCGGATGTTTGATAAAGGATTATTGGGGATTAATCCAGATGATTTAACTGTTCATTTTGCTATTGATTGTATCCACAAAACTATGTTTGAAGGTAAAACCTTACAACCGCATCATGTAGACCTTGATGATAATAAGCTAATGGTAAAATGGAAAGAATTCAACGATAAGAGTTAACATGACTTACCTAGGTACGCTTAAAGTAAAGTGTATTGTAAAATTTGGTTACTTTAACTGTATTAGTTGCGACTTGATCTTGATAGATTGGGAGTTACCGATTTTGATATAGCTATCAGAGCCGTATACAAAATATAAGTATCCCAGAAAAACGAACTATTTAACAAATTAGAAAATTTCTAGCCATATCATATTTGACGCTATATTATAAAAAGGATATAAATCATTCCGGTAGAATGGAGTTGAGGGTTACCGGAATGGCGCAGATTCGTTTTTACACATAGAGAGTATTGTGCGAATCAAATTATATAATTAATTCTTCTCGTTCTAATACTTCTCGTATTTGCTCAAAGATAGCGGATATGTTTCCTTTCGGAAACCTTATTTGTCCTAACCCATTTATATTACTAAATTCCTGACAACCTTCTTCTAGTAAAACAATTGCCTTTTCAAATCCTAATCGACCTTGGAATAAACCAACTTCATGAATAACATTCATTCTGGCTTGCATATTACCATCTTGTAATTCATCTTCTGCTGTCATTATTAAAAAAGCAAAACTTGCTTGGTCTAGCATTTGTGCCAATCTTGCTATATTTGTAGTTCCTGCAATTGGGACTCTATTAAATTCATCATAAGGAAGATGCAATTTATCTTTTATGAAATCTTTAAGTTCACGCCATAAATGTGAACGCCCATGCCCCAAAAATATATTAGTTCCAACTCTAGACACCTTAGCTTCCTTTTGCTCTAGATTACTGATATGACTAAATAATTTAATAGATTCCTTTTTTAAATCAATACAGCGAGTGTATGACTCTCTTAAAGCAGCTATCTTAGCTATCATTGCTATATGTGGTGGTGTTCTTATTCCTTCAGAAATAGCATCCATGTCTGCTGAGAGAAGTTTACCGCTTGGTCTTTGTATATCAACAAAATCACGTTCAGTATATATTTTAAATTTCTCTATTCTTTCTATTATCCTTTGAAGAAATAAATCATCATCTGGTAATTTTGATTTGTTTGCATAAATTAAAGATAGTATATTACTTCTGGTTTCATCGAATAACTCTTCATATTCATCAAATTGTTCTTTATATTTTATGATATCTATATCACCTGAATTTTGATATATATAATTGATAACATCATCAAAATTATATTGTCTCCAATCCCCTCGAGTTCCAGATGAAAACATTGAATCAAACCCGTCATTTCTACTGAACAGAGCTCCAGAAGGAGGTGTTGAGAAATTTACGTAATAAACTCTAGATTGATAACCTAACCACGAACCAGACCAAGATTTTCCCACACGGTTAGCTTCTTTTGTTATTTTTTCAAGCTCATCAAATTTTATTTTTGGTTCATCAGGTAGTTTTTCTATAATCCGTTGAAGCTACTCTGTTACTGACATAACTCATCCTTTATTTTGGTATTTCATAAACAAAGTCAAAACCCCATACTGTACTACGGGAGTCATTTTAGAATGAATTAATATTTCAGATAAAAGAGTCAAATAATAATATAACCATCATTAATATCTGAAATTTTAATCACTCTAATGTAGCACATTCTTATTAGTAAGGGCGTATTTGGTGTATGTTTTTCAAATGTGAACATAAAAAGGAAAACAAAAATTAAGGATCAATAAACAGATTTTAAAAGAACTACATAATTAACTAGATAAAAAAAGAGATTTCAGCACCTATCTATATTTAAATACCAAAGTTCGTATAATTGATTCTCATGTTGAATTTTTAACTTAAAAATAAACTATTCAAACTTAGTAAGTAGATAGCAAAAAACCCCGCCGAAGCGAGGTTTTGTATATTCAACTATTTAATGCTCAACTCATTTGAGCTGTCATCACACTTTTGCAAAAGATACATTTTGCGCCGTGTGGATTGTTCACTGTGATATCAAATTGTGATGTTCTATATTGTGAACCGCTGCACCTTGAGCATTTAAAATAGAGGTGAATAGTAATAGCGCCTTTAGAGAGCCACCACGTTGCCTGCTGCTGGGCCTTTCATACCATTTTCCATGGTGAATGAAACTTGTTGGCCTTCCGCTAATGTTTTGAAGCTATCACTTTGGATTGCAGAGAAATGTACGAATACATCTTTGCTGCCATCAGCTGGAGTAATAAAACCAAAACCTTTACCTTCATCGAACCATTTTACTGTACCAGTCATTGTATTAGACATAGAATTTCCTTTAATTTATTTAATTTGCCATAAGGCATATGCGGTTTGTTTTGTATTTTTACTTATGGGAATTAATTAGAAGGAATTCACAATGAAGAGGTATCGAGGATAACGCTAAACGGGAACAACTTTAAACTTACTAACATAAATAGGTCTGTACTTCCAAACCAGTGGCGCTATTAAGCCATAGAAAAATTCAGATAGCAAACTTTATTTTTAGCAGTAAATCAGCTTAAGTAGACCTATAAAAAACACAACCCCGTTATACTCACGAGGTTTTCAATAGATAAGAGGTGTAACATCAAAACCATCATTAACACAATATATTGTGTTTTGTAATTACACAAGACTATAAATGTGGTATTTTCTAATTATTTTATCCATATCTAATTTTACGTTATCAACCGATAGACATCCCTCAATAAATCCTTCCGCTGTCTGCAATCGCTTAGCCACTTCGTTATGAGAAATACCAAGTTTTGAAGCCATTGAACGCAAAGGATAATTCTTCACATAGTACATAATAACCAACTGAAACAAGTAACTATTATTTACCTTTAAATGTAATACCGCTTTATTGATTTTTAAGCCATCATCATCAGAACATTGCTCTCGGCTTCGTCTTGAACTTGGAATCAATCCTTTAAAGCCTGCGGCAATTGATGAGTAATCGATACTATTTCCCTCATTAGCTGACCACGCCCCCCAACGCGATAAAACTTCCTGCATATCTCTCATACACGCATTCTCCAAACCATTTTTGCCTTATTTATTACTATTGATTAATCATTTACACGTTCATCTCTCTTTCTCGTTTTAATTGCCTCACCTTCTCTCTGTATTTATCGCGTATCTGGATATAATCTTCGCGTCGCCAATGCGGAAGCTCATGAGGTCCTCGTAACCAATCAACTAATTCTTGACCAAATTTTTCGATAAGTTTTTCCTCATATTTTTGACTTACACTGGCATTTTTATGAGTAAATCGCCCAGCTCCACCATTACATGATTTACATTGCTTATATGCATTACGTTCATCAAATCTCAGCTCAGGGTGTGAACCCACAGATAAAAAATGACCACAATCCCACTGTCCTCCATGTAAATCAGGGGGATTAATTTCACCACAACTAATACAGGGCTCATCATGATCTCTGAGTCTGATATATTGATTAAACGCAGTTTGAGCTTGTTTGATAAAATATGAGGTAGGTTTTACTGCTAATTTGCGGGCTTTGAGTTTGTTTCTTGCTTTGATTTCCTTTTCTCTTTGTGCCTTTTTGAGTTTTACTAACGCTTTTTCTTTTTCCTTATTCCTTCGTTTTATTGCCAGTTCTGCGCCGTGTTCTGGGCAACACCACCAAATATTACTGTATTTGGGGTGAAACCATTCTCTACATATTTTACAGCGCCGTCGCCTTAGCGACTTCATTATGTTTTCCTTTGATTTATCCATCAGCAATTATTCCTCTTGATTTCTTTTCAAACTCATATATTCAGAATTGCTAGGAATGATGATCGGAATTCCCTTCTCAATGCACCATTGTTCATGTTTCTCCATCATGTAAAGCATCCTTGCTTTATCCATCTTGCTGGTTTTTTCACGCTCACCGTTTTCATTGCGCCCTAACCAATGTCCAACAAAATATTCATGAGTTTCCTCATTAGTGATGGGCTTTGATAAAACGATTTCACCGACACCATTTTTAATATCGATAACAACGCCACGCGCACGTAACCACTCGCCTGTGGTTTTCATCCACATACGCCATGTTTTATTCATTGGTATGGTTCTTAAATCACGCCACTCGGTGATTTTGATGCGATAGCGTTTACCTGTTGTCACGATTTCGGAGAGCACTTTGAAAATACTGTTGAGATTGGACTTATGGAGACAGATATCATCTGTCACTTGACCTCCTTTTTACTTTTATGAGTTAAAACGATTTTTCACAATATCTTTTGGGTTCCTTTTTCGGTTGAGCGCGATATGCAGCCATATATTGATCAACTGGCGTAATACTCAATCCTTGTTGATCAACATACACGGTGCCTGTTTTACCGTGTCGATTGAGCCTTAAAATCATTTCGGTCAGCGTTTCATCCGCATTATCGTGGTACACCGCATCACGATAAATGCCTAACCAATAATCACAATCTTGCTCGATTTGTCCTGTGTCTCTTGAATCACTTGGCACGGGACGTTTATCAGCCCTGTTTTCCAATCCTCGATTCAGTTGTACAAGCAACACAACCACCGTATTGAGCTCTTTTGCCAATATTTTTAGCCCCTTAGTGATTTCACCATAGGCAATATCATTGCGGTCAGCTTTTCCCGCCTGCATCAGAGTGAGGTAATCGACACCAATAAACCCAATATCACCGACTTTGCGTTTGATTTTCCGACTTTCAGAGCGAATATGCTGTAAGGACATGCCTGGTGTATCATCCACCCAAATATAGGGCTCATCTTTAAGGCGACCGATGGCACTGCAAAGCCTATCCCATTCATGCTCTTCTAACTTTTGGTAAAATTTATCTGAATTAATCTGGGTTTGTTGGGCTAGTGTCCGTTCAACAAGCTGTTTGTCTGTCATTTCCATGCTGAACAGCAATACAGGCTTACCTTGTTGTGAGACATTCTTTGCCATTTCAGTGAGAACGGTTGTTTTCCCCATCTTAGGGCGAGCACCAATCACGAACAGTGAGCCTATGACAATCTGTTTTGGGCTTAATAGACGGTCAAAATCTTTAAATCCCGTTTTTAATCCTCGATGTTTCTCTGGGTTATCTTGTCGGTCACAAATGTCGGTAAAAACATCATCCAACACATCATCAATTCGGCGTAGCCCTGTTTTTTTTCCCATTTTTCCAAACGACGTAGCTTCATCAAGCAAGCGTTGTGCTTGTTCAATTTTATCTGTAAAACCTAACTCACTTGGCGCCATCATGAGTTTTTGAATTTCAACCGTCTTTTCGATAACAAAACGCTGTGCGGAACACTCTCGGATTTTTTTCGCATAAGCCATAATGTTAGCAATACTCGGTGTTTCTCTTGCCATCTCAGCAAGATAGGCAAAACCACCTGATTGATTAATTCGGCCTTTTGACTCCAGACAATCCGTCACCGTCATGATGTCTATTGGCATACGTTGGGTATACATTTCTCGCAGGGTGAGATAAATAATTTGATGGTGTCGGGCATAAAAATCTTCAGGTTTTAGCAGTGAAAAAATTGATTGCGCATTATCACTTTGCGGGTCAAGCAGGAGTCCTCCAATAACATTTTGTTCCGCCATTAAATTATTCGGAACTTGGTTCATCACAGTGCTCCTTCCCTTGTTTTGAGTACCGTTTCAGGTCTGAGTAAATAATCAAAATTCGCTCGCCAACCCCGATTATTTTCGCCGAAATACCAAGCACTCGCCGTTTCCATAAAATAATCAAAATAATTTTTAGCTGATTCAACTGTGGGTTCTTTGAGCTCTTTCAGGAATTTGGATATTGCTCGTTTGCGTTTGTCATTCAGTGATTCGGCATTGGGTAATCTATCCCCTGCCGATTCGTTGAAGGCTTGCATAATTTCCTGATAAGGAATTTTAGTTTGTCGATTAACCGAAATCTGCTTTGCAGGTTTCGAGTCGTCAGACGATAGTTTTTTAAGGTTAATTGACTGGTTAAAAGACTGACTGGTTCTGGGTAAAAATTTTTGACTACCCCCTAGTCCAACTGTTTGACTACCGTGGTCAAATTCTTTGACTACCTCTGGTACAGAATTTTGACTAGGTGGTACTGTATTTTGACTACCGTCATCAAGAGATTTAGCCTCCAAATCCAGAATATATAAATTGGAAGTATGCCCCTTATCAGTTTTTCGCGTAACTTTACGAACAAGCCCTTTTTTACATAAACTTTTAATGTGGTTTATCGCACTTTGACGGCTAATTTCGCAATGACGTGCAATAGTTTCATAAGAAGGAAAGCACTCACCTTTATCATTGGCATTATCGGCAAGTTTAAGTAGCACCATTTTTTGTGCTGTACTCCCCACCTGTAACTGCATGGCTTTTGCCATTAGAAGCATACTCATTTTCGCTCTCCTAATAACTTATCCCGATGTGCTTTCCTTAATTTTGCGTCTTTCAGTGCTTCCTTTAAACGCTGACAACCCAGTGGGGTTATTTCTTGTAATAGCCTATTTCTCATGATGTTTTTATGCTCATCACAGCCATTAAATTCATGATTTATTCTTTGTCTCATGGTATAATTTCTCCATTCCAAAGCTGTATCAAAAAAGGGAAACCGAAATTTCCCCTTGTGATAAAAACTGGATATTGATACAGTATATTTGTACGTTAAATGGTGAATTCCATTGAACAACACGCCTCGTTTGTTGCCGCAACCGAGGCGTTTTCTTTTATTTTCATTTGAGAAAGTTCACCCATTTGTTTCCACAAAAATCGGTACTCTTCTTCTGAGATTTTTCGTTCTCCTTCCATCACAAAATCAATAATTCCCGATGCGACAAGCGTTTCGCATATTTCAGGATATTTTTCAGTTCGACGTAGGATTGTTGAATCATGGACACCTAACGTTCTAGCCACGGCAGACTGAGTTTTATTTCTCAATGCTTGTAATGCTGAAGCTATTAGGTGATTAGAGATAAATTGATTGAATTGTTTGCGTGTATTTGCGCATTCCATTGTTTAAAGTCCTTATGAGTTAACTAAGGGACAATAATGATCCGTGGCTCATTCCGTATGAGTTGATATTGGGGGAAGAGTTGTCGCTTTATCAGCGACTCCGTAGCAGTCAAAAACTGCGATTGTTAAAGAGCGGGTAGTGTTTACTTTTTAGTTCTTGGGAATGGTTTTATTTCAATTGCTTTAATACCATTCTCTGTGTGCGATAAAATAATGTTTCTTCCATCTCTTAACGCTTTACTTATAGCGCCTTGAGTAACCCCTATCGCTTTGGCCGTCTTATCTTGACCATACTCTTTTACATAATCTCTTAGAGCTAATTCGTTCATATTCTTCTCCTTTGAATGAATTAACCAATTATTATGTTCGGTAATAAAAAAGTCAATACTTGCGGTATTTTCAAAATATAACTATTGGTAATAAAATATCGACATGAGCAAAAAAAAACCATTATCAGAAGAGCAGTTAGCTGACGCTAGCAGGCTAAAATCAATTTATTCCGCTAAGCGTAAAGAGCTAGGAATAAACCAAGAGGACATAGCTGAAAAGCTAGGTGTCAATCAAAGTGCTGTAAGCCATTATCTAAATGGGATAAATCCACTAAATCCTAAAGCAGTGGCTACATTTGCAAAAATACTACAAGTGTCAGTAAATGAAATAAGCCCATCCATATCAAAACAAATAATGTCATTAGCCAAATCAATGGATGATGATATTGAATATATTGGTGAAATGCCTTCAGGATTGGTACAAGTACGTGGTGAAGCATTTCTAGGTGTCGATGGTGCTGTTGATATGATCGAAGCCCATAGCGGATGGTTAAAAATATACAGTGATGATGTGGATGCATACGGGCTTAAAGTTAAAGGCGATAGTATGTGGCCTCGCATTCAGTCAGGTGAATATGTTGTTGTTGAACCTAACACCACCGTAAAAACAGGTGATGAAGTGTTTGTGCGCACTATTGATGGCCATAACATGATCAAAATATTTAATAAAACTAGAGATGGTGACTATCAATTCACCAGCATCAACAACTCACATAAACCAATAACGCTATCACCAACTCAAGTGGATACGATACATTATGTTGCTGCAATCGTTAAACCAATAAAATATATCGATATTTATGAAAAGGTGGGTAAAAAACTTTTCTAGCGATTTGATAATTTGTTTTAGGGCATGAATATTGTAGATTAGTAAATTAATCTAATGATATATCGTGACTGTGGTAATTCCTTAATCATTAATAATCTAACTTTTTATTATACAGGTAGGATGAAAAATGGCAGAAGAAAACCCGAAAAAACAAAATAAAAAAGCAAAATCAAGAAAGGTACGACTGAGAGCATTTAAAATAGAGAACAAAGAATTATCTTCAAACAAAAGTCCAGCAAAAGGTTTAATTTTAGAAAAACTAGAAAATACTATTAAAGTAAAAGATAGATGTATGCTGTTAAACTCAGAAGATCCAAGTCAAGAACAGGATCTAATTTCTTGTTACGAGATATCAACAAAAAGCAATTCAGTTTTTTGCACTATGCTTAGAATAACGCCAAGTAACGAATTAGAGCAAATTCCAGACAAACTTTTTGAGAAAAAAGATTTCACACTAGATGAATTAGAAAGTTCAAAAATTGACTCTCTAGTTGTATGTAAAAACCATTTTTATTTTTGTATAAATGATAAATATTTAATAACAAATTTACCACTAAGAACAACTATTGCATCTCTTCAAACTTACATATGTTGGCTGACAAAAAATGAGTTATTAGAATTTACACCTATGATAGATATTCAAAATCAAACGCAATTAAAGGATTTAAGTGCAATATCAGTAAAAGACTCTGAGCCAATTAAATTAGGAGATCCTCTCAGCTCAAATGATACAACTGAAGAAAAAAAACATACGGTTACAGTTGTCGAAGAAAAAAGTAAAAAAATAAGGCTTGACCATATAGTCATGCATGCAATAAAAGCGTCATTATCAAAATCATCTAGTCTTAAAGAACTCATGGACAACAAAATTGTATCTGCCGAACTATTAATAAAATTTTCTAAACCCAGAAAAATGACAGATGGAGATTATGCCAATATATTAGGTGCAACATTAAAACCTGTAAGTGACTTAGATAATGTTACTTTCAAAAGAAAAGACGGAAAAACCGAGATCAAAGGAAAAGACCTACTAAAAACAAAATTTGTTGACATTGAGCTTACTGATACTGGTAAACTAAATGAACAAATGCTTTTTCAGGAGATGAGTCGCTACCTCATAGATATAGAACGTGAAAATCCAAATATTTAGCTGTATTACAATGTTGATATTAACCATAACCTGTTCAACTTTCATTGAATGGCAACCGGATAGTTTTTTAATATCAACACTGTATTCAGTTTGCGGGATTATGTTCTCTATTGGTCTCGGTCTTATTGTCACTTTTAATATGTCAGGGGTAAGGAACACTTCATATATATCTGCAATAAGAACCGAGCTCAGAGAAGTAAGAAATTCTTTCTTAAGATATTTTACTCTATCTACACTATGCTTAATATTAAGCCAATACACAAAAGATGAAGTATACATTTTTGATACTAAATGGTTTTCAATTACCATTTTTCCATCGTTAATACTGTTTTTCTTAATACTCTATTCAATATTCTTCTTCATTGTTAATTTTTTAAATGTTCAAAAATTGAACAATGATATATTTGATACTATAAATAACGAGAATAAATAATTCTATCCCTCTATTTAAAGATTGTTATGTCCTTTCATTTCTAAAAAGTGATCAGTATTCTAATTTCAGATTTTTTTGAAAATAATCTCACTTAAAAATCAACAATATTACCGCAAATGCAATTAATTATTACCGCAGGTATTGACAACATAAATTACCGTTTGTAATATAAACTATATCAACGGAACACAGCACGTTGATGTTCTTTAACAACGATGGTGGCGAGCTGTGTATTAGCTACCAGAACGGCGACGCTGATAAAGCGTCAACCTTCTCAGAAGGTTTTCGGATTGGTGTTTCATTATTTTATCACCAATCACTAAAGCCAACTGTTTGGAGGATATATGGCAACTATAAAAGTGAAGAAATCACGCAAACCAGACTTTTTACGTGGTAACTCTGCAAATAGACGTCATGCCAGACGGAAAGTCGAAGCCATTGCAATTAGAGATATTGAGATGCAACTAGACTCAATATTTCAACTAGAAACTAAAAAATTAAACCGCGTTGAAAAGACACTATCGCTAAGCCACATTCCTGTGACTAGAAATATTGAACCTAATTATCAACCATCACCTAACAACTGCTGTTTACCAGATGTATTAATATTTTCAGGAGTTAAAACAAAACAACCGAGCAGTGAGTTCGGTGTTACGGCTAGATAGGGGAAAATAACGAAAAAGAAATTGAACCCTACTCCAATAATGATAACTTCGACTCAAATACAGTAGCAAGAGCCATACTAAATACAACTCTCGCAGCATTAGATACTTAACGTTTTTTTGTAAAAAAACTAACCGGAGGCGGAGTTTCTTTTTCGTACTGCTTTTTAGCAACGTCTAAACACTCAGGATAAAGCGCTTCAATTTCAGACATCAATTGTTCTGGTGTTTTAATGGACTCTTGTTTTACTGCCAACGCCAGCGCCATATCAAAAGCAACTCGTTTAACAGGGTTGTCATCAGAGATAACTCTATTGCTCATTAATTCAATCCTTTTAATTATGTTGGGGTGATTGAATTATACACAGATTTCTTATGTTGGGGAATGTAAGAACCACCTCGCCTGACGGGTTAAAAGCAGGCACAGTTAAATAATTACCGTTTATAAGATGGGTTGCAATAACTTTACCAATAGGAAATAAATCATGACTCAACAAGATACTTCTATCGTTATTAACGTCAAATTAACTTTAAATCACATTGAAAATAAACCACATCGAGTAGAAGTAAACACTCAAATAAATGCTTCAGATGACATTCCTGAATTAGCTATATTGTTAAGTGACTTCTCAGATAATTTGATTGGAGAAAATGCGATAAAAACGGCATTAAAAAAAGCCGTTTTAAATACCTTAGTAAACAAAGTTAAACATTAATAAAAATATTTCCCTCTCGTCTAAATCTTTTTTCGCCAACACCAGAATATCAATCATTACCACTATCACTTAATTAGTGAGGATTTTGCACATCCAGAGGTAAACATGAACATTGATAAATACACACTTTGTTTAGCCCAAAGCCAAGCAGGGATCGCCCATTTTCTCAAAGATGAACATGGATGGAATAAGGCCAATCAGACATTAAAACAGGCTTATGGCATAAAACAGCAATACAACGCAAAGGTATGCAAAGAAATTAATATCCCAATGAATAGGCTCTATGGATAGAGGTAATTTTTTGTGAATAATTTTAATAATCAAATATACCCAAATGATAAATACCCTCGACTAAGTTCACCTACTCCGAAAAGGAATTTAAAAGAAGCTCTCGCTCATGCAATAGCGATTATTGAAGGAGAAATACCTAACAATTCGCCTAGCATAGCTGAACAGCGACTCGCTATGACGCTTTGGTATATGAATTTAGATGCATCCAAGAATCACCCTCCTCTTCCTGAGCATATTCAAGCCCAACGAGATTCAAAAAGGACATATACGCCTAGTAATAAATTTGAAGTCGATTACTACGGAAGTGATCGCCGTCAAGGTCAATATTTAGGGGATTAATATGACTGCTGTATACAAAGCTATTAGTAATGTTGCTAGAGAAATGGCTGAAACGGGCATTAAAAAAGGAAGTGTAAATCAACAACAAGGATTTATGTTCAGAGGAATTGACGCTGTATATAATGCCCTCGCTCCTGCTCTAGTTAAGCATGGATTGCTTATTCTTCCACGGATCATCGAACGTACCGTCACGGAAAGACAAACACAAAGAGGTGGCTTGTTATTCTATGTCGTAGTGAAAGCTGAGTTTGAATTTGTTTCTGTTGAAGACGGAAGTAAACACACGGTTGTGACTTATGGTGAAGCGATGGATAGCGGAGACAAAGCCACAAACAAAGCCATGTCTATTGCATATAAATACGCAGCTTTCCAAACATTTTGTATACCAACCGAAGAAACAGCAATCGATGCTGATGCAGAAGTCCACAATGTAGCACCGAGAACACCAGATCAAATATTGAAAGATTTTACTAATTCAGCAATGGCTATTACAGATCTCAATATTTTGAAAAAAGAATTTGGTGAAACATGGAAGTTACTCAGGAAAACGCCTGAACAATCAAAAGCAAAGGAAGTATATAACATCAGAAAATCAGAATTGGAGGCGATGTAATGGCAAGTAAAGGTGTAAACAAAGTCTTATTGATAGGACATCTAGGTCAAGATCCTGAAATGCGTTACCTCCCAAATGGCGATGCAGTTACTAATATTACATTAGCCACCAGCGATTCATGGAAAGATAAACAATCAGGTGAAACCAAGGAACATGTCGAATGGCATAGAGTTGTGATATTTGGAAAGCTCGCCGAAATTGCTGGCGAATATCTGCGTAAAGGTTCACAAGTCTATATCGAAGGTCAATTACAAACACGTAAATGGCAAGATCAAAATGGACAAGACAGATACAGCACGGAAGTTGTAGTGAATATTAATGGCTCAATGCAAATGTTAGGTAACAACAATCAGGCAGGTAACCAAAAGTCACAACCATCACCTCATCAACACGGATGGAGCCCTCAACAATCTCCTAAACATAATGACCCCCCAATGGACTTTGATGATGATATTCCTTTTGCGCCGATTGGATTACCTTATCCTCGTATCGCTATTCATATTATTTAAAATACTGCTTAACGAATTACGCTAATTAATATTTATTTAAACTGAGTATAAATAACGTGGAGAGAAAATATGTCAAGAATGGTGACTCTTGAAGCGTGGGCAAGGTTGGAATTTGGAGATGCCTCTCCTTGCATGACGGTATTACAAAAATACGCAAAGAATAACCTTATTGCACCACCTGCAATGAAAGTGGGCCGCAAGTGGATGGTTGATAGAGAAGCTCGTTATGTGGGCTATCTATCTCTCCCTCAAATTCCTACTAAATCAACGGAACGACTTAAGAGGATAATTACAGATGGCTGCCCGACCACGAACCCATAAAATTATCATTCCCAATCTATATCGAAAGCTAGATAAACGTAACGGCAAAATTTATTGGCAATATAAACATCCCATCACCGGTAAATTTCATAGCTTAGGCACCGACGAGCAAGAAGCGAGAGAAACCGCCATTCAGGCCAATACAATTATTGCTGAACAACATACTCGACAGTTATTAAGTATTAATGAACGGTTATCAAAAATTAAGACAAACAAGTCTGAAATATCTGTCGATATATGGATGGATAAATATTTAGATATTCAAAAAGAAAGATTAGATATCGGTGAATTAAAAATTAATTCTTATCGACAAAAAATGAAACCTATTAATTTATTCCGTCAGTATTGTGGTACGAAAATATTAAAAGAGATAACCGCTTTAGATATTGCTGAAATAATAGATTCCATCAAAGTATTAGGACATTCAAGAATGGCGCAGGTCGTTCGCATGGTGCTTATTGATGTATTTAAAGAAGCTCAACATGCTGGCTATGTTCCTCCTGGTTACAACCCTGCGAAAGCAACTAAACAACCACGGAACCGAGTGAAAAGAGAACGCATGACATTGGACGAATGGCGCACTATTTACCAGCAAGCCAAGAATCACCCTCCTTACCTGCAATGCGGCATGTTGTTGGCTTTAACCACAGGTCAGCGGATCGGTGATATCTGTAAAATGAAATTCTCTGATATTTGGGATGACATGTTACATATACAGCAAGAAAAAACGGGGAGTAAGTTGGCCATCCCTCTCTCACTAAAATGTGAGGCTATCAATCTCTCCTTAAGAGATGTTGTTGCTCAATGTCGTGACGCGGTTGTGAGTAAATATCTCGTGCATTATCGGCATACCACCGCACAAGCAAAACGAGGCGAGCAAGTCACACCAAATACATTAACCACAACGTTTAAAAAAGCGCGAGATAAATGTGGGTTAACTTGGGAAAAAGGTACGGCACCTACTTTCCATGAACAACGATCTTTATCTGAGCGACTTTATCGAGAACAAGGAATTAATACACAAAAATTATTGGGGCATAAAACACAAAGTATGACTGATAAATACCACGATGATAGAGGCAAAGAATGGCAAATTATTGCTGTTTAATTGAACAGTTTTGGGGAAGAGTTTTGGGGATATTTTGGGGAAGAATTTTATAGTACAAAAAATAAACGGGAACTAATAAGCTCCCGTTAACTATTTATCAAATCAACAATTACATGTGTTTGATAATCGCATCACCAAACTCGCTACATTTCAGCAGTTTAGCGCCTTCTAACTGACGTTCGAAATCATAAGTTAC
>NZ_JAABLX010000033.1:0-9023 GCF_009915245.1 Proteus sp. G2669
ACCCTCAATTTGACTCAATTTTGGGAATATGCCGGATCATTTACCTATTCCTATACCAAAGATTTACGCGATAAAAACAAATCGAATAACTTTGAATATTCCACCACACTCTATAACGGACGTTACGGTAGCATGAGTTTGCGTACCGGTGTTCAACGTTATCACTACGATAACCAAAGTAGCACTAACGAAAAATACATCACACTGGATTTCTCACTACCACTCGCAACATGGCTTAGTGCCGGCGTTTCTTCTAGTAATGGTAATGTGCGTGGCGAGTTATCTGCATCGAAAAGCTTTGAAGATTCGGCTATTCGTAACGCAGGTTTATCGGTATCAACCTTATTACACGATAAAGACGGTACTGACAGTGATTTCTCTGTCAGTGGTTACGGCTCTTTTGATACCAAATACAGTACTGGTACGCTAACCATGAGTCGCCCTAATAATGATCGTTTAAATACTACGTTAACCGCTAGAGGTTCATTGGCATATAGTGATATGAATTTCTCTGCCAGTGGTAAACAAGAAACATCAGGGGTAATTGTTAAAACAGGCATTGATGGTGAAGGGCAAATTGCCGCCAACGTCAATGGCCAACGCTTTGTTTTATCCGGTAGCAATAACTTTATTCCGCTTTCTCCTTACGCGGAATATAAGGTCGAATTACTCAATGATAAAAACAGTGAAGATAGCTTTGATATCGCCTCAGGTCGAGTGAAAAACGTAGTGCTTTATCCGGGTAACGTTGCAGTACATCAACCTGAATTAAAACAAATGGTTACCGTATTTGGTCGAATGAAATCGCCTGATGGCACACTGTTAGCCAGTGCGCAGGTACGTAACCATATCGGTCGCACTCAAACTGACCACCAAGGTCAATTTGCGATGGATGTTGATAAACGCTACCCAGTGATTTCATTACAACAAGATGATAAACAAATTTGTGAGGCTGAATTAGATTTGTCATCAGCTCGGGGTGTGCTGTGGGTGGGTGATGTAATTTGTGATCCGCAAACTACGTTGGTAAACAGGAATTAAAGGAAAGCATATAATGTTCAAACATTACCTATTATTAATACTTGCCCTTTTTACTACATTCACATGTAATGCAGTAACCTACACCAATGATATTGTTTTTATTGAAAACAATATTGATAACGAATATTTTATTACACCGCAAAAAACGGATCCCCGTTTTAGTGGTGCTAACGTTTTTACCAAATATAGTAGTGACCAGCTTAGTTTAGGTTACATGGGATATACGGGCGTAGTGCCTATCAATAATTACTTTGATATTTGGTTAGAAAACTCTCCAATTAAAATGCCATTTATTGGCAACCGCTGCTGGCGAACATATAGAGATTGTCCTTCTGATGGTATACAAAGACCTGAACAGGTTTTAAGCAATGGAATGTATCGTGCTTATATGAATACTCATGGTGGTGAAGCGGGTATTCCTAGGGCGATATTCTCTGATTCATTTTATCAATATATGCAAACTCTACCCGTTGGTAGTATAGAAAACTTTAGTTATTTTTTCTGCTATACCAAGGATGACTACAACCCTGCATTAGGTCAAACATGTCGCTCTGTAAACGGTAGAGTGACTGAACAAAGTTTTGCAATTACCAAAAAAGGGCATATAAGACTAAAATCAACCAATGCGTTACAAGAGATTTTTGTCGATAGTGAAGGCAATGCCGTATTAGGTTTAGGCTCTAAATTTTGTGAAATTGTTGGCGATAATGTTGTCTGTAAGATGGTCGATTATGAGCTAAGCGGTGAAAGCTTAAATGTTATGAGACTGGCGATGAAAGTAGATACAACGACATTATCATTTACGCCAGCAGCAAGTGATATTCTTCTTTCAGCAACCCCTACATCAAGAACCTTTTATTACTCTTCACCAACCATTGCCTCTTATTTAGTCACTCCTGGCGATGGGGGTGTTTATGTCCATTTTACAAAAAGCTTTTTCAAAAAATTAATTAAAAACAACGTTGATCTCTCTAAGAGCCAAGATTTATTTACCTTTAGTTTTACCAATACTGCGGTGCCTCAATCAGGATTTTATGAATTTACTCCTTCGAACACGATAATTATCAAGCCTCGTGATTATGGGATTAGTATTATTTCTAAAGAATTAGTCAACAATCCTTATAGAGAAGGAAAAGTGGGTGATAAAGAGCCACCATTAACATTTGACTATATCGTCACGACCAGTGCATTTCGCCAAGCAAATAAAATTACTGCGGCGGTTGAAGGACCTAAAACAACAATCCGAGGTCAATCTTATTGCTTATTTAGCTCCAAAGATAAAAAAATGAATGTCCCCTTTTCTGCTTATCTGACTTATACCGATGCCAGTGGCTCTAAAGTCAAAAATCGAGCAGCTTGCGATAATGTGCCTATCTCCATTAAAGATGCGCTATGGACACAAACCACATGGCCTTATCCTTACCAATTAGAAGGGTATTTTTATCGTACTGATTTGCAACTGACTTTTCCAATGAATGAAAGCGCCTCACTTTTCTCAATGGAAGGTGAAGACTGGATTGGCGTGGTAGAAGCCCGTGGTTATGTCAATGTATTTGCAGAATGGTCAGGGACTGACATTCACTAAGTGAAATAAGCGTTTTTTTATTTTTATTAAGGATGAGTTTCCTCTAATACATAAGGAAAAAGTTGAAGATCAAAGCAAGCATCCATGCTTGCTTGATCTTCGATTGCCGTTATTAACATCCGCTGTTCTAACGTTATATTGTCTCGATGCCATCCTTGAGCAATCCAACCCAAACTAAACGCCATTAGTGCAATCCATGCATATACCGCTAGTGTGTTGGACATGACCTAACTCCTTAGTCATTCGAGACAAAATTAACTTCACCGACTTTTATTATGATGAAAATGTGTTGCACTTTTTACTTGGTATCATCTTTTTCTTTTCCTGAAAAAAATTGATTACCTCGCTTACGTAACCAGATTTCGACTAATTGATAACCCACAATACCGAGCGCAGAGCCTATTCCCATTACTGCGACAGAATTAATTCCAGGCCATAAAATAAGCAGCGCACCAGCAACAACAGAAACTGCAGAGCCTAAAATAATTTTGCCGATGAACAATCTTAATGTCATTGTTTCATTCGCAACGAGCATCTTCCCTAATGCAATAAATGCGCCTACGATCACCAACGATATTAATGTGTTGTCATATTCATCCATGAATACACCTCATCTCTGATCACTTTTTATTTAACTGTAAAAAGAACCCTCACCTCCCAACATTCATCAGATAATCTGTAAAGAATTAGCAGCAACCACAACCCTGTGTAACTGAATAAATCCTGATTGAGGTAACATAAGTTCCTTTTATTTCAACTATGCGCAATATCCATTTGCGATAAACAACAAGCTATTCAGTTATATTACTGCTAACTTCCTTGTTAATTTACGATAGACATCCTTGTCTAATTATTCACTCACACTGAAAACCAACAAAATAAATAAATAATAAATTCAATATGTTGCTCATCTCCGTATGATTTAACGTGAAGCTATTATCTACAAAGTTTGTATTTCAGGCTAGTAAGTTTGTTCGGTTAACCTCGGCTATCAACTCTTAACCGACAATAACCGAATTATTCACCTTAACAAAAACAAATAAACTTGTTTTAAGCCTCTTTAAACGGCATGAAAACAAGTATTTATATAAAAAAACAATAAATAGGCTGGTTATAATACAAATTTCAGCTAATATAGAAGGTATTAAATATACCCATAACAAAGAGAAAAATGAGATGCGTGTGTTAACTATTTTTTGTCCTGAATGCGGTGAAAAAGCGCTTATAAAGAAAAGTAATCGTAAACACAAAGAGTTATCCGATCTCTATTGTGCTTGTCGTGATCCTGAATGTGGACATACCTTTGTGTTAAATCTCACGTTTAGCCATACTCTTATGCCAAGCGCAAAAAACAAAGATACATTGTTATTAGATGTTATTAAAAACCTTTCTCCAGAGCAGCGAGAGAAAGCACTCACTCTTTTGCAAGGCATGTAACCATCACGATCAGATACTCTCTTTTTCATTTATTTTTATGATCTTGCTCCCATTCTGGCAGGTTATTTGACTAACCTATTCTTATAGAAAGATAAATGATGTAGATTTATTTTTATACTAAATGAAAATAATTCTTATGTTTTAAATAATACAAACACCACGTGTTTGCCTATCCTTTACTTAATAATTTGTCAGCCGCATAGACCAGAAAATTGATTTCTGGTTTAAAGACTAAACACAAATTTCAAATGGAGCATTTAAGATGAAAAAGCTGATTAATCGAGTTGATGACGTGTTATCTGAACAACTACAAGGCTTTGCAAAGGCCCATCCTGAAATCAAACTTCATCCTTCTTCTTTTTATGTCACGCGAAAAGATGCTCCGATAAAAGGTAAAGTTGCGCTGCTATCCGGTGGCGGAAGCGGGCATGAACCCATGCATGCCGGCTTTGTAGGTAAAGGTATGCTCGATGGTGCATGTCCAGGTGAAATATTTACATCACCAACACCAGATAAAATGTATGACTGCGCCAAAGAGATTGATAGCGGTGAAGGTGTTTTAATGATCGTAAAAAACTACACGGGTGACGTGCTGAATTTTGAAACGGCAACAGAACTGCTTCATGACGATGGTGTGAAAATTGCCACAATATTAGTTGATGATGATGTGGCGGTAAAAGATAGCTTATATACCGCAGGACGTCGTGGTGTTGCCAATACCGTATTAATTGAAAAACTACTGGGTGCGGCAGCTGAAAGAAGCGACTCTCTTGATAAACTGGTTAAATTAGGCCATCACATTAATAACAATGGTTTTTCTATCGGTGTTGCCTTGGAAGCCTGTACAGTGCCTGCGGCAGGAAAACCTTCTTTTACTTTACCTGAAAATGAAATGGAATTTGGTGTTGGGATCCATGGCGAGCCAGGTATTGATCGCCGTAAATTTACTTCACTGAATGATACCGTTGATGCCATGTTTAATACCTTAATTGAAAATGGCCACTATCAACGGGTGATCCGTAATTGGGATCGTGAAAACGGCACTTGGATCGATGAAAATCAGGAAAAACAGCCTTTAAAATCTGGCGATCGTGTCATTGTTTTAGTTAATAACCTAGGTGCCACACCACAATCTGAACTTTATGGTGTTTATAACCGTTTAACCCAATGCTGTGAAAAATTCGGCTTAACCATCGAACGTTCTTTAATTGGTTCTTATTGCACTTCGCTCGATATGTCAGGGATCTCCATTACGTTATTAAAAGTGGATAACGAATTACTTACCTTATGGGATGCACCTGTTAATACACCGGCGATGGTGAAATAAGTTTTTAATGACAAAAAAAGGAACACGAAATGGCTTTAACTCATACTCAAATCATTCTTTGGTTAGAACAATGTGCATCACTTTTTGAACAAAATAGTGATTATCTGACAGACTTAGATCGTGAAATAGGTGATGCCGACCACGGCTTAAATATGAATCGTGGTTTTAGAAAGGTGCTTGAAAAACTGCCTGAATTTGAAAATCAAGATATTGGTACGATCCTTAAAACCACAGGCATGACGTTACTCTCAAATATTGGCGGAGCAAGTGGGCCTCTCTTTGGTACCTTCTTTATTCGTGCCGCAAAACCGACAGCTTCATTACAAAATTTAGAACTCAATCAACTTGTTGAAATGGTCACTGAAGGTGTAGAAGGTATTGTGAGCCGAGGAAAAGCACAGCCCAATGACAAAACCATGTGTGATGTTTGGTGGCCTGTAGTTGAGTCATTAAAACAATCTAATGAGCAAAACCTTTCTATCAAAGAAGCCCTTGATCAAGCACACATTGTGGCCGAAAAAGCCGCTGAAAATACCATTCCAATGCAAGCTCGAAAAGGGCGAGCAAGCTACTTAGGTGAACGCAGTATTGGGCATAAAGATCCCGGTAGTGCATCTGTTGTGCTAATGATACAAGCCCTTGCAAATAGCATTAACGCATAACTGACCAAGAAACCAATACAAGCAACCAATAAAGGTCTACCATGATAAATATTGTTATTGTTTCTCATAGTAAACATCTCGCTGATGGTGTGGCAGAGCTTGCCAGTCAGATGCTTAATCCGGCTCATTGCCAACTTGCAGTTGCCGCAGGTATCAACGATGAAGAACATGCAATTGGTACTGATGCCGTTAAAATTATGACGGCGATAGAATCGCTTTCTCAAGCACAATCAATTGTTGTGATGATGGATTTAGGCAGTGCAATATTAAGTGCAGAAACCGCGATTGAATTACTTGATCCTGAACTCGCTGAAAAAGTGACACTCTGCTCTGCACCATTAGTTGAAGGTACACTTGCAGCAGTTGTTGCCGCTTCTTCTGGCGCTTCTTTAGAAAAAGTTATTGAAGAAGCTTCAAACTCGTTATACCCCAAAAAAATTCAACTTGGCGAAAACTTCGTCCAGCCTAAAAATGATATTAATGCTCCCGTCAAAATCCAAGGTAAAGAGGCAAGCTGGGTCGTGCGTAATCCTCATGGTTTACATGTAAGACCTGCTGCCACCTTAGTAGAGGTACTTTCTACCTTTCATTCTGATTATCAATTAGTTAAAGGTGATAGACGAATTAATCCTCTGAGTTTAAATCAACTCTCATTAATACAAATTCGCCAAGGTGATGAGATAACACTAATTGCTTCTGGTGAGCAAGAAGATGAAGCAATCGCAGCCTTTCTTGAGCTCGCTCAAAATGGCTTTGGCGAAGAGCTCCCTTCTGACTCTGACACGACAACCTTAAAAGGCATTTTAACCCCTGTCGCCCAAATTAAAGCTCCAGCTTTTATTTGGCACGAAACTGAATTGTCGCCCGTAGAAAATTTGTCTGAATCAATAGATGTTGACACTCAAATCATCAAATTTAATCATGCCATCAAAAATACATTAAACGTTCTAAAACAGTATGCGGAAAAAGCCAATCAAACCTTAGGTGAACATATTGGGGCTATTTTTAATGGCCATATCATGATGTTAGATGATGATGAATTAATCACATCTGTAGTTGATCGTATTAAAGAAGAAAAGATTAACGCACAACAAAGCTGGTCTGATGAAATGCAAGAGAGAACACAGCTTTATTGTGCACTTACTGATCCTTATTTACGGGCACGTGAACTTGATCTCCGTGATCTGCGTAATCAAGTCCTCTATCAATTGCAAGATAAAACACGCCCTGCATTTACACCATCACAACCGGCTATTTTGGTAGCTAACGAGCTTTTCCCTTCCACCTTAATCCAATTAGCTGATAGTCCATTAGTTGGTATTGCTTTAGCCAAAGGTGATAGTCGTTCTCACAGCGCCATTATAGCCACTGAAATGCATTTACCAATGTTAGTGAATTTAGGGCCTGCACTATTAAAAGTGACTGAATCCCAGAAACTAAAACTAGATATAAACAAAGGTGAACTGATTATTGAATCGATCGCACCATAACCTCTTTTTAAATTAACTACATAAAAAACCCGCACTATCATGTGCGGGTAAACCCTCGAAATAACACGATTACCTTTAATACAACGTAAAAAACTAACTAGCAACCTGATAAAGATCATTTCTTATTTCCTTTTTAAAATAAGAAATCCAAACCATTCTATAAAAATAAATTTACTATTTTCTAATTTTCCTTTAATACCAATATATAATTAACTTGTAATTTAAATCTTTTTTATATCATCCAAAAAAGATAACTTATCCTTTAATGATGATATTCTTTTGACGGTATAATAAACATTAAGCAATTGTTTTTCACTCTGAATGAAAAATACAAATCGTAATTAGATAGTTTATTGATTTTAATTTATAGGAAATATAAAAACTTTATAGATAAAAAACAACGTAACTCAAAAAATGAGTAAACATGTAATTTTATCGTCATAATTAGAGCTATAACCCAATAAACCAAACATAACAGCATAAAATAACACGCATAGTCTATTATCGAATGTATTTATACAAAAAAAACTAAAAATTTTGAATAATAAATATTATAAAAAGCCATAAAGCATAAGATAAATTAATTAAATAAACATATAAATAACTAAATTTCGTTAAAAATAGATACAATTGATAAGATTTTATTACTTATTAAAATTAAGAAAAAATACTTATAGGATTATTCTTATCACTTTATTTTCCTATATTGTTTAAATTAATTCTATTAAATAATGTTTAATTATATTTATATCTAAATTAAAAAAACAAACACATTAAATAACAATCAGATTGATTTTATTTAAATATAAAGAATAAGCTTTTTATTTATGGAGGCTTAATAAAAGACATTAATAATACCCACCTCAAACCAATCAATAAAAGAGTTATTCTTTAAATATTTTCTTGAAATTATTTAAAGAGAAATTCTTTTATTTTAAGAATGTATCAGTGTATTTAATTTCTTTCATTAATAGAAAGATAAAAGCAATCTATTATAGATAATCATCAAAGGATATTTTATGAAAAAGCTGACATTGGCTGTTCTTGCTGTAGCTATTATGGGTGCAACTACTCTTGCTCAAGCTGATACTCGTAAAGCAAGCGCTGTTGCTTCATGGGATGCTAAAGCATACAAAGATACTAAAAGTATGTTAGTGGTTACACCATTAAAATCTTTAACTTTCTATTATGCAGAAGGTATTAAAGCGTTTAACTCTCAAGATGGTGCTTTCGATATCACAATCCAAGGTCAAGAAAAAGCAACTGACTTCAAACTGACATCAAAAATCATCACCGATAAATTAACGCGTGCATCTGATAACAGTGAATTAACTGTTGGTGTTAAATGGAATGGCACTGAATTAACTAACTCTACAGAAACCACAATGGTTGACGTAGCAGCAGGTACTTCTGCTGGCCTTGATTTCTTAGCACAAGAGGGTGCTTACAACGGTAAAGATCGTGTAAGTGGCCAAAGCCAA
>NZ_JAABLX010000034.1:0-52617 GCF_009915245.1 Proteus sp. G2669
ACCCTCAATTTGACTCAATTTTGGGAATATGCCGGATCATTTACCTATTCCTATACCAAAGATTTACGCGATAAAAACAAATCGAATAACTTTGAATATTCCACCACACTCTATAACGGACGTTACGGTAGCATGAGTTTGCGTACCGGTGTTCAACGTTATCACTACGATAACCAAAGTAGCACTAACGAAAAATACATCACACTGGATTTCTCACTACCACTCGCAACATGGCTTAGTGCCGGCGTTTCTTCTAGTAATGGTAATGTGCGTGGCGAGTTATCTGCATCGAAAAGCTTTGAAGATTCGGCTATTCGTAACGCAGGTTTATCGGTATCAACCTTATTACACGATAAAGACGGTACTGACAGTGATTTCTCTGTCAGTGGTTACGGCTCTTTTGATACCAAATACAGTACTGGTACGCTAACCATGAGTCGCCCTAATAATGATCGTTTAAATACTACGTTAACCGCTAGAGGTTCATTGGCATATAGTGATATGAATTTCTCTGCCAGTGGTAAACAAGAAACATCAGGGGTAATTGTTAAAACAGGCATTGATGGTGAAGGGCAAATTGCCGCCAACGTCAATGGCCAACGCTTTGTTTTATCCGGTAGCAATAACTTTATTCCGCTTTCTCCTTACGCGGAATATAAGGTCGAATTACTCAATGATAAAAACAGTGAAGATAGCTTTGATATCGCCTCAGGTCGAGTGAAAAACGTAGTGCTTTATCCGGGTAACGTTGCAGTACATCAACCTGAATTAAAACAAATGGTTACCGTATTTGGTCGAATGAAATCGCCTGATGGCACACTGTTAGCCAGTGCGCAAGTTCGTAACCATATCGGTCGCACTCAAACCGACCACCAAGGCCAATTTGCAATGGATGTTGATAAACGCTACCCAGTCATTTCATTACAACAAGATGATAAACAAATTTGTGAAGCTGAATTAGATCTTTCATCTGCACGTGGTGTGTTATGGGTAGGTGATGTGATTTGTGATCCGCAGACTACATTGGCGATTCGAAATTAAAAGGAATAATAATGATGATAAAGCCTTCTTTTTTAACACTTGGCCTTTTAACTACAGTCGCAATAAATTTATTTTCAATGCCAAGTTATGCAGGTGAAACTGATTATATTTTTATCGAAAATAATATCGATAATGAATATTTTATAGCACCACCAACAAGATCTAAGCCTCGTTTTTCTGGTGCTAATATATTAACTAAATATCCTGTTGGGCAAAAGAGTTTAGGTTATTTAGGACCATCAGAAAAACCTGATAGTTCATTTGCTAAAAAGGGGGAATATATGGATATTTGGCTAAAAGATTCCCCTATTGACTCCCCTTTTATTGGTAGTCGCTGTATGCAAAGTAGTGGTTGTCCTAATGACTTTACTCTTCATGCCGAACGAATTAAAAGTGATGGCAGTTATAAATCTTATTTATATACAAATGATGGACAGGCACTTTATGCACGTGGCGTACTTTCTATGTCGGCATATCAATTTTTTAGAAAGCTTCCTGTTGGAAATACAACAACATTAAATTATAACGCATGTTCAACTAAAATTGATTATGACGTTAATACTCAGAGTTGTGAATCTGTTGGTGGGAATTATCATATAAAAAATGACATGATCTCTTTAACTAAAACGGGTCATTTAACCTTAAAATCCACCAATGCTTTACAAGAGATTTTTGTTGATAGTAATGGTAATGCGGTATTAGGATTAGGTTCTAAGCTTTGTGAGAGTGCCGTTGTTAAAAAAGAGCAAGGTATAATGTGCGCTCTTGTCGCTTACAATTTCGAAGGTAGTCTTACAGGAAATAATATGGATATTGCTCTAAAACTTAATCCTTTAATAGATGGGCTTAAATCAAAAAGTTCACTCTATATTGGTGATGGTAAGAACGTATGGAATTCAGGTGGAACTTCAATAATAGATATAGATAAAATTGTTTATAATGGTGACGGTGATATTTACCTTTTTATGGGACAAGCTTTCTTAAAAGAAGTTATCACAAAAAAAATTGATTTAGCAAAAAGCCAAGAGCTATTTACTTTCTTCGTTGATAATACAAAATTATCTCAATCTGGCTATTATGAATTTACGCCTTCCAATACCTTAATTATAAAACCTCGTGATTATGGTGTTAGCATTGTTTCTAAAGAGATGATAAATAATCCTTATCGTGAAGGAAAAGTGGGCGATAAAGAGCCACCGCTAACCTTTGACTATATCGTTACCACCAGTGCATTTCGCCAAGCAAATAAAATTACAGCCGCAGTTGAAGGCCCTCAAATTACATTAAAAGGTCAGCCTTACTGCTTATTTAGCTCTAAAGATAAAAAAATTAATGTACCCTTTTCAGCTTATCTGACTTATACCGATGAAAGTGGTTCAAAAGTTAAAACCCGCACAGCTTGCGATAATGTACCTATCTCCATAAAAGAAGCCTTATGGACACAAACCACATGGCCTTATCCTTATCAATTAGAGGGTTATTTCTATCGTACCGATTTGCAATTAACCTTTCCGATGAATGAAGGAACATCTCTTTTCTCAATGGAAGGGGAAGACTGGATTGGCGTGGTAGAAGCCAGCGGTTATGTCAATGTATTTGCTGAATGGTCTGGCACAGATATTTACTAACAGTCAAGTTGGTTAATCAACGGGTATAAATTTAGTGTTTATACCCGTTTTGCTTTTGAACCTACATAATGTAATCTGGATTAACAGTATTATAGTGTGGTTTATTACTGATTATTAAAAAGCGAATTAAAGAGATAGAATGAAAAAAATATTAAAATTTATCAGTATATTAGTGCTCTCAGCACTAACATTTTCAACCCATGCTCTTTATGTAGGTTCTGAAGTTTTTACTCTTGAATCTGATAAAACCTTTTTCTCTCGCACTTATCTTAATAATACAGACAGAACGAATCTTTATAAAATTCATGTCTATAAAATCGAAAAACCGGGAGGCAAAGAAAAAGATGAAAAACAACTCCCTATCGATGATGGTGAAATACTTTACACACCGTTGCAAAAAGTATTATTACCTAATGAACATGAGTTTTTTAAATTATTTTATAAAGGTGCCAAAGACGATAAAGAGCGTTATTACCGAATTATTATTGAAGAAACTCCTGTTAACTTAGTACCTTATCAAGAAAACAGTAAACAGCCTTTAGTCGTTCCGACTGTTGGATTAAACACCGTGATGGTTATTCGTCCTCGTGAAATGAAATTCACTTATGATCATAATAATGTTGCTGGCACCATCAGAAACACAGGCAATACTTATTTCCGTTTACTGTTAAATGACAAATGCGATTCTGACGAAGAAAATGCCAAAATATTACAACTGTTACCCGGTGAAAGTTACCAACATCCTTGGCTAAAGAAAGAGCATAAACAGTTTATTATTGCCTTTGACCGTTATATTGGATTAGAGAATAATTGCACTACAAACTAACATAAATGCTGATTAAAAAAATAAAGGTAGCCTAATAAGCTACCTTTTTTATTATAAAATAAGTGATCCTACCTATTTCATAACCTTTCCTGTTATTTCCTCTCATTTGAAAGAAAATGTAACTTTGTTAAATATATAATTTTTGCAAATACATAATTAATTAAATTAATTTATATTTTGTCATATTTATCATTTTTAACTTTTGAGCAATAATCATAAAAAGATAACAATAACAATATAAGTTATTGATAATTAATTATTTTACATTATTAACGATAAAGTTATTTTTATTACATTTTATTCCTATTTTTTTATGACGTTTTTAATAAACTATTTTTCAAATTTATTCGATAATTTATCTAATGATTCATCTTTTTTGGATGCTCATAATTTTATTTATAAATTCATGAAAAAAACTTTTTAGCCGATATTGCTATTAACGTCGATAATTTTTTAGGAATAAACCATGAAAAAATACCACGTCTTACTAAGCCTATTACTGACAGCATTTACCACAACTGCAACTTACGCAAACAACAGTGCTTCTATACAAACTGTTGCAAATTGGCATGCTACAGCAGTAAAAAAACCACAAAGTGAATTAGGTGTTACCCCTTTAAATGCCCTACATTTTGAAGTAACAGAAAATAACCGCTTTAATACACAAAATGGGACTTTTGATATCACTGTTAAAGATGCCGAAGGGGCAACAGACTTTAAATTAACTTCGAAAATTATTAGTAATGAACTTAAAAATGCGACTGATAATTCTGTATTAACAGTGAAAGCAGACTGGAACGGTAAAACATTATCAAATAATCAAGAAACCGTTATTCTCGATAATCAAAAAGGTATTCATCATGGGCTGGTGGCTGAGAATAAAGAATCAGAGAAAAGCGAGTTAAAAAGTCTTCAAAGTGCTTTTTTATTTAATGTTATCAATGGTTCTCAAACTGTTGCATCATTACCAGAAGGTTTATGGGAAGGCGCTTTGCGTATTGAATTTACCAGTAAGTGGTCAGGCGATTTTGTAACTCTCGCTGCAAGATAATTCAATCGATGTATCTTAAAAGAAAAAATGCGAAAGAGCGCCGGTATGGCGCTTCTTTGTTATTCCATAGGATCTAAATCAAACCTTCGGTTTATAGCTATCTTTATCAAGATCGTGCTTTTTCATCCGTAAATACAGCTTCTTACGAGGAATACCTAAATAATCCGCCACATCACTAACACGACCTGCAAATAAATATAATGCATCCTCAATTAATCGGCGCTCATATTCATCAACTAAGTTGTCCAAAGGGCCTTCTGGTGGAATAATAGCTCTATGTTGTTCACTATCCACCATCTTCACAATACCTACCGCATACAATTCAGCCACATTTCGTAACTCTCGAATATTACCCGGCCAATCATAACGTTTTAAAATATCAAGATAATTACGATCAATCTTCGGTACCGCAATACCAAGTCGCTGCGCACTTTGTCTCAAAAACGCTCTAAATAGCGGAATAATATCAGGGCGTCTCGCACTTAGCGGAGGCAATGAAAAAGTGATTTGTGAAAAATAGTAATAAAATTCAGGGATTAATCGCCCTTCTGTTACCAATTGCTGTGTATTATTTTCTAAAATTGCAATCGTTCTAAAATGGCGCTTTCCTTGGCGTTCCATATCTAACAAATAAGAACTTAACCAGCGTTGTGCTTCTGAGGATAAATCATAAGGAGAACGCAAAATCAGCGTTCCTACTTCATCCGCTTCAATTTGAGCAATAACCTGTTTAATATCAGATAAATTCTGGCAATCCACAGTTTGGATCGCTTTATCGCTGTGCGGGCTTAACTCATGTAAGAGTTGAGCAAGAAGGTGACGCCCTGTTCCCATCTCGCCTTCTATCATTAAGTCTTTATCGATATCGGCAATTTGTTGTACTTGCTCCCTAATCGCAGTGATTTGTGCGCTATCACCCACTAATCGCTCTTGAGTTGTGCTGATTACCGCATTTCTAAGGGCAAGAATAGACTGTCGTTCTTTATGTGCTTTTGCCACCAACTCTAAGAATAATGGCGGATTAATTGGCTTTTCAATAAAGTCATAAGCGCCTTTTTTTACTGCCTCAACAGCCAGCGGTATATCGCCATGCCCAGTGATCATAATAACTGGGATACGAGGATCAATGTGTTTAATACGTTCAAGCACTTCCATACCATTCATTGCTGGCATATAGATATCGAGCACAACAGCACCCTGCCACTCTGGTGTTAAAAGGCTAAGTGCTTTTTCAGGCGAATCAGTTACTCTGGCAACCATACCCGCGAGGTTAAGCAAATGACGATAAGATTCAAGTATATCTTCATCATCATCAATTAATAGAACATCAATATCAGGCATGAGTGATTGTGTCATCAGTAAACTCCAAAACAACCATAGCGCCACCGTTTAACGCTGAGGCCAAATAAATTTCATAACCAAACCGTTGCATAATAGAACGGCAAATGGATAACCCTAACCCAAGCCCCACATCTTTTGTTGTGGTAAACGGGGTAAATAGTTTTGGTAAAACAGCAGAATTGAACCCTTTTCCACTATCCGCGATCCCCACTAATTTCCTTTTAGGATCAGCAGATAAGAGATCGATAGTGATCTGACTTTCACCAATACCCGCAATGGCGTCCATCGCATTAACAAATAGATTAACCAAAACTTGCTCGATTTGAGTCGGGTCAGCACAAATGGTTAATTCATCAGGAATATTATTCGTAATGATGCACTGCTCTCGCTTGGAACGAGACTCTACCAGCACCATCGCACTTTCCACCAGCTCTTTTAATGGTGCTGATACAAAACTAATTTCAGATGATGATTTACGAGAGAAATTACGCAATGCTGTAATGATTCGATTCATTCGCGCGCAAAGCTTTTCAATACGCTCTATAGAATCAGGCAATTGATCGTATTTTTCCATCTGCATGGTCAGTTTTGCGCTATACAAATAGGTATTAATTGCAGAAAGAGGCTGATTAAGTTCATGCGCAAGACTTGTCATTGCTTGGCCTACAACCGCCATTTTAGCGGCTTGCACCAACTCTTCTTGCGTTTGAATTAAGTGTTTTTGTGCTTGTTCACGACGCACAATCTCTTCATTTAATTGCTGATTCTTATCCTGCAGATCTTGAGTTTTTAATGCCACCAGCCTTTGAAGCTCTAATCGACTTAACTCTTGGCGCGTAATATCCGTGATAGTAACAATATATTTATGTTCATCTTTATGCGGATACTCTCGAATATTAAATTGTAAAAAATGTGGCTCACCTGCTTTTACCATGCGAATAGTACATTCACTCTGCCCTAAACGGTAAAGCTGACTGGTTGAGCTAAATTGCGCTTTAAGCATTGTGCTCGCCTCACCGCTAAATAGTAACCAAAGCGGCTTATTACTTTGCTCTTTTCCTGTTCCTAATAACGTTGCCGCACTTGGATTAACTGTTTCCATCCTGCCATCGTGGTGACAGGTAATTAAACTCGCATCAGTGTTATTAATAAGATTTAACGCATTACTAGCTTCAACTTCTTTCATTTGACGCCAAAATCTACGAAGTCGCCGACTTAATAGACCAATTTCGTCTTGTCCTTCAATCAATACAGGCTCGGTTAAATTACCTTTGGCAACATGCGCTAAGTCATCACTTAGTTTATTCAATCTTGCGATAAGTCTTCTATCAATTAAGATTTTCATCACAATAATACTGAGTAATAAAGAAGCGACAATGATCGCTACAATAACAATTTTCCCTGTTGCCATCAGTTTACGGGTATTGCCATTGAGTTTATTTAACACTTCACTGGTCGCCAACACATTACCACTTACGGCATTATCAAACTGAGATAACTTTTCATTTAATTCAGGGGTTAATGCTTTAAGCTTTTTTTCGTTTTCTACATCATCAATCAGTGTTTGATAAATATCACCATCATAACGAGTGATAGAAATAATCTCTTGTAATACCTGTCGGTGAGCAATGGTTGATGGATAGCTTTTTAGTTTCTGATTTAACGAAATAATTTCATCAATTTTGACACTGATATAGTGAAAAGCGACATCAATATCACGGCTATAACGTTGATGAGCAATTTCTTCAACTAAACCAATTAATTCATTCTCAGTGGTAAATAATTCTTGTAATAACGTTGATTCTAATAACAGTTGTAAGCTATTTTCCTGCACATTTTTTTCATTGAGCATTTGGCTGACATGCCACTCAATTTCATTAAGTAGCGGTTTAATATCTTCACCAACAGCATCATGCATCCAAGCCAATTGTCCCAATAATTGAGCAAGGCGATTCTCTAATTCACGTCGTTTATCGAGTAATACATCTTGTTGATAAATGAGCTCTGATAATTCATCGACAAGTTGAGTATAAAAATCACGTTGCGGTGTTTGTTCAATAGGGAATTCACGTAAATTATCTAATAACTGATGAATTTCCTGCTGTTGTTGCTCTGAAACTGATTTTCTCTGTGTCTGCTCTCGCTCTTTTAATAGCATTTGTAAATTGGTGCTATAACGCTCCATATTATAGCTGGTGGTTAACATCGGTAGAGACTCTCCCACTGACGCATTAATTTGTGTCGCCAGCTTTCCCCACATAAAAAAGATAACCACACCAATCAATAAGGTGAGTAAAGAACTAAAGATAAACGCCATATACAGGCGTCTACCTAGTTTGCCAAATTGTTTAGGCACTAATAATTTCATCCGTAATACCTTTCATAAAAACAGCGCTTCCTGCTGTATATCTGAACCACAAGGCGGTTAGGGTGATTTTGTTTCTTTCAATAAAACCAGTGCTTGTTCAAGCCTTTCAGCTTCTAATGTACGCCATTGATATAGCACAGCTAACGCTTGATCAGAGTATTCACGCTGATCGGCTTCCTTCATAAATAACGCTTGTAATGTCGGTGAATTAGCCTCTTTTTCACTAATAAGCACTGAACTTGCTATTTTTCGTGCTTTACTGATCGCAGAAATGCGTTCTGGGGTTTTATTTTCCTGTCTTTCTGCTTCATGGATATCATTCCAAACTTGGCGCATTAAAGGAAAATTATGCGTGATCATTTGATCAAATAACGCATTCACCACTTCACTACGACGATAAGCCTCATTACTGTTTAAAATAAATTCTGTGTTATTAGCAAGTTCATCGTTATTACCTAAGATCTCTTTGCTTAATGGGATCTTTGCCATATCACTCTTATAGATGATCTCTTGTCCTTCATCCGATAAAAGAAAGGCAATAAATTTGGCCGCGGTGTCTCTTTTACTGCTTTCTGCCACAATGGCGACATAAGCCGGCAAAATAATCGATTTATCAAAATAGCTAAACTCAACAAAATCAAAGCGTTTTTGATGGTTAAAAGCGTAGTTATCAATAATTGGCCCAGCACCGACAATACCTCTGGCAATAGCATCACTAACACGTGAACTACGTGCGGAAATGGAAGAAAGATTACCACTGGTTTCTAGTAAGATCTGCCATCCTCGCTCCCAGCCATACTCTTGTAGCACATTTTCCACCATCAATTGCATCGTGCCAGAGTTCGCTGGTGTGGTCATGGTTAAGTGCCCTTGATAAATCGGATCACTTAAATCAATCCAGCTTTTCGGTGCAGGAAGTCCCAACTTTTGCAAGTATTGTGTATTGCTCATAATACCAATGCCGGAATAACCAACTGTGGTTATTTTATCGTTTAAGATATCACTGTGACGCATCAACCATTTTGGCGTTTCATACTTAACAGGTAATCGCGCCAGTAGCCCTTCTCTATCTAGATGATGAAAAAAGTTAGCCGAGGACGACATCACAATATCAACAGGCTGTGTGGGATATTGTTTCATCATACGTGTTGCTATTGCGACACGACGATAAACCACTTGCACTTTGGTATCAGGATAACGTGCACTAAAAGCTTCTGTGAGTGGTCGCATTGGTGTATCTGAAAGCGTCGTCAATATAACAAGTGGCTGCTCATCACTACGCACTGGTGTGATAAACAGCCAACTAAACAATAAACAGACGAGGCTTAGTGTTATTTTTATTCTCATGACGTACCCCTGGTTTTGTTTTGAATAAACATAAAAATGTGTCGAACTTCAAACTTCTGATATTTAGCAATATTTATTATTTTGGGCTAATGAGTCCTTAATGACCCATTTACAACAATGATACGACGATATCTTCACTCATTTTTAAACCAACGCCTAATAGCGATGTTACAAATTTGACTCACCGATTCAGCCGAATGTGTCATCGATGACTCAAATTCCGTGTTTTGCACCAAGATGACCTAAATGAATAGCATCAGCTCTGAAAACCAAAATCAGCTTCAGACATGAATAATATTCGGAGTCATCTCTATGCTAAGTTTCTTTAAAACCAGAAAGGATCTGCCGCTAATAGAAGCGTCAAGTGAAAAGATCCGCGCAATATATAAAAAGCACCAATGGCAGGTCTTCTTTGGTCTTGTTCTTGGTTATGCCATGTTCTATGTGGTTCGTATGGCACTCAGTGTGGTGAAAAAACCTATGCTGGATGCAGGTATCGTAACCACCGCTGAACTCGGTTTAATGGGTTCTGCGTTCTTCTTTACCTACGCATTTGGTAAGTTCTCTAACGGCTTCTTGTCGGATTATGCCAATATTGGACGCTTTATGTCCATCTCGTTAATTGCCTCATCCTTCATTTGTATTTTTATGGGGATGTCAACCGCGAGCCTGTTCTTTATCCTGTTATGGGGTATTAACGGTTGGTTCCAATCTGTTGGTTCAGCGCCTTCTTGTGTCTCTATCTTCCAGTGGTTCTCACCAAAGCAACGCGGTACGGTTTATTCCATCTGGGGTGGCTCGCGTAATATTGGTGAAGCAATTACCTGGATCTTGACTGCAACCATAGTGAGCTTCTTCGGCTGGCGTGCAGGTTTTATCGGTGCAGGTATCGCAGGTATTGCTGCGGGTATCATCTTACTGATGATTTTAAAAGACCGTCCTCGTACTTATGGCTTACCTGATCCAGCAACTGCGTATGGCGAAGAATCAGAAGCGATTAAATCAAGTGATCCTAAAGAAACTCGTCGCGCTCAGTTATTCGTATTAAAACAACCAACAGTGTGGATCATCGCAGCGGCTTGTGCGGCTATGTATATCTCTCGCTACGCAATCAGTTCATGGGCAGTCCTTTACCTACAAGGTTCAAAAGGTTACTCACTGATTGATGCAGGTTTCGCCATGTCTACTTACCCAATCGCGGGTTTCTTCGGCGCAATCTTAGCGGGTATGGCTTCTGACAAACTGTTTAATGCTAACCGTCATATTCCAACACTAATTTACGGTATCGCCAACATCGCAGGTTTTGCGCTGATGTTCTGGGGTCCACAAAGCCGTGTTATGGATGCTGTTGCACTAAGTATGGTTGGTTTTGCAATGGGCGGTCTGGTTGTGTTCCTAGCAGGTTTAACCGCTTGTGACCTGATGCCGAAAAACGCAGTAGGTGCAGTAAAAGGCTTTATCGGACTGTTTGCTTATATTGCAGCATCCGCTCAAGAACTGATTTCGGCATCACTGATTAAAGTGACTCAAGTTGGCGATATCACTAACTACGACTTCACCACAGTGCAGTATTTCTGGATTGGTTCTGCCATCGTTTCCATGATTTTAGCAACGCTAGTCTGGAATGCGAAAAAAGTTACTATTTAAATTAATAAATTAAGTTGTCACTGAGGGATGCCATAAAGCATCCCTCCTTAAAAAGAGAATGTCATTATGCGTAAGACAAAAATTGTTGCGACTCTTGGCCCAGCTAGCTGCTCAGAACAGATGATTGAAAAGCTGATTTTGGCAGGCGCTAACGTATTTCGTTTAAACTTTTCACATGGCACTAGCGAACAGCATCAAACAACAGCCGCAACTATCCGTCAGGTCGCAGAAAAACATCGTGTATTCATCGGGATCTTAGCTGACCTGCAAGGCCCAAAAATTCGTATTGCCAATTTTAAACATGATTCAGTTCAATTAAAACAAGGTGATAGCTTTATTCTAAATGCTGATTTAGACAGCACATTAGGCGACGAGCAACAAGTTGGATTGGATTACCCACAACTTGTTCAGGAAGTCACACCAGGGAATATTCTGTTACTTGATGATGGTAATATTCAATTACAAGTCAGTGCCGTAAATAATAATAAAATAGAGACTGTCGTTACTGTTGGTGGAAAATTATCTAACCGTAAAGGAATTAACTTACTCGGTGGTGGTTTATCTGCACCTGCATTAACAGAGAAAGACAAACAAGACATACACACAGCAGCCGCTATTCAAGCAGATTACATTGCCGTTTCATTCCCTCGTAATGGTGCGGATATTGAATATGCCCGTGATTTAGTAATAGCAGCAGGAAGTCACGCCAAAATCGTTGCTAAAGTTGAGCGCGCAGAAGTGGTTTCTTGTGAAGAAAATATGGATGACATTATTAAAGCATCCGATGTCATTATGGTAGCACGAGGTGATCTCGCCGTTGAAATCGGTGATGCCAGCTTACCAGGCGCACAAAAACAACTAATTGCACGTTGTCGCGCATTAGGTTGCCCTGTCATTACTGCAACTCAAATGATGGAATCGATGATTGAAAGCCCAATGCCAACCCGTGCCGAAGTAATGGATATCGCGAATGCTGTTGGTGATGG
Source organism: Proteus sp. G2669 (assembly GCF_009915245.1). Classification (NCBI taxonomy): domain Bacteria; kingdom Pseudomonadati; phylum Pseudomonadota; class Gammaproteobacteria; order Enterobacterales; family Morganellaceae; genus Proteus; species Proteus sp. G2669. The sequence goes on from NZ_JAABLX010000034.1 coordinate 12,236, forward strand.
CACTGATGCTGTAATGCTTTCCGCTGAAACTGCGGCAGGAAAATACCCAGTCGAGGCGGTTAGTGCAATGGCGCGTGTTGCTGAAGGAGCCGAACGCTCTTTTGCAGCTAATGCTGAAAACCCATGGCAATCACCGTCTTACTATTCACAAACTGGTCGTTGGATTGCTCTGGCTGCTGCGACAACCGCCTTCCATGATGACAAACATTTAAGCGTTGCCGCATTAACAGAAAACGGCAAATCAGTGACCTTATTGTCACGCTTTATGCCAAACAACAACGTATATGCATTAACAGATAATCCAGCACTTGCGGGTCAGCTCACCGTATTACGCGGTGTAACACCAGTTGCTTATCAACGTCATAACAATAGTGATTGTGATGAAAGCATCATGCAAAAACTGCAAGCAGAAGGATTATTAACAGACATGAATTCACTCTTAATCACCCGTTTATCAACCTTTGAAAAAACCGGTGAAAGCGATTGCTGTCATCTTGTTCCTGTAAAACAAGTTGAAGCAGCAACAGCTTGAGTGTCTTCCATCAAAGGGCTTATGAGAGAGGCAACCTGAAGTAAATAACAAGAAAAAGAGCACACCAAAATCATTTTAGCCACAAGGATTGTGGCTATTTTTCTTTTTTATTCATCGCAAGGATAGGCATCTTGTAATGCGGCAATATAAACTAGCTCTATTGATGTATCTTTATATTTTTGCTTAGCAATAGGATATTTATCAAGATAAGCATCAATATGCTTTACCATAAAATCGCCATTTTGTATGACTTTTTTGGGTGGACAATAAAGTGGCTTAAAATCATTACCTTCATTATGCAATCTTACTGACACTGCATAAAAATTAAATCCATTCGCAATACCGTTCAGGTACGCTTGTGTCACCGATTCTAGTTGTTTATTAGAAGGATGATCTAAGGCTAATAATCGTTTTACCTCAAGATAACCGCTTAATGTTACTGCCTGCGAATACAGAGGGAATAGCAATAACATTCCTATTAACCCTTTTAATAACATTCCTTTTTTCATGCCAACTTTCTCTTTAGCCAATATAAATTTATTTCATTGTAGTCGGTTTATTGCATTAAGAATATGTGCAACGAATATATACATTGAAGATCTTTTAGAAGATCTCATTGTACAAATTAGACTCATCAATTTGTGATCGCAAACTCATTTAGGATGGTTTCTAAACTAATTAGTCGTTTTATACTTTACAAAGTAAATAAAACGGTGCATAACTATCAAACACAGACGATTTTATATAAAAAAAACATCTTTTAGTTTTGTTTCTAAACAAATGGAGTAGTAACGTGACACCGAACGTACCCAATACATTACGGCAAATGAATGCCTCGCTTGTATTAAATGTCATTCGTCATCAAGGTCCTTTGTCACGGGCTCAGATAGCCAAAATTAGCGGGATTACAAAAGCGACGGTGTCTGAAATTATTAACGATCTCCTTGAAGAAAAAATCGTTTATGAAAGTGGTGTCAGTTCGCCAGCAGGACAAGGCAGAAAAGGTATTTTAGTTAACTTCGATCCTCAACACAGTTTAGGTGTCAGCATTGATTTAGGCGGAACCAAAATCGCCTATGCGGTTTTTAACTTAGATGCCGAATTGTTGTATGAATATCAAGAGCCTACCTTTGATACTGACGATCGTAAGCACTTTATTACGCAATTTGCACAAAGTATTGAAAATGTGATCGAAAAAAGCGGCGTAGACCGTCAAAAGATCAATGTTATCGGTGTCGCCACACCAGGGATCATCGATATCAAAAATGGTGTTGTACTAGAGGGCTCTCCTAATTTACCTCAATGGGATAATTTGCCTTTAGCACAACAGCTTACAGAAAAACTCAATGTACCCGTTGTACTCGAAAATGATATTCGTGCAGCACTTGTGGGTGAAATGTGGAAAGGCCGTTGTCGTCATACACATAGTTGTGCGCTGATTGGTATCGGCACAGGATTAGGCTCCGCCTTGCTGATGGATGGAAAAGTTATCCGCGGTGCAAACAATGCAGCTGGTGAAATCGGCTACATGATGTTTGCGCGTGACCATCTCTTTCGCAATTGGCGTAACAAAGGATGCTTTGAAAGTTTCTGCTCTGGCTCAGGTTTAAGTGAGCGCATGGCAAACTTACGAGGAGAAAATCTTAGTGCAATTGAGATTATTCAAGCCTCACAACAAGGCGATCCTCTGGCTCAATCCTTAGTTGAGGAAATGGCAGATTATCTTGCTATTGGCATTATGAACTTAGTTGCCATTGCAAATCTGGAAAAAGTGGTATTAACAGGCGGGATCACTCGCTCTGCTGACACCTTTTTACCGCGTGTTCAGGCAAATCTAGATAGACATTTATTTGCTAACACCAAAGTGAATATCGAGCTGTCTGAATTATGGGAAAAAGGCCCGCTTTATGGCATTGCCATTCTTGCCTTGGCTACGGTTTATCCATCAATTCAATTTATGCCCGAGATCCAACTGAGATAACCCTAATAAAAAAGCACCTAAACGAGATGGGAGCAACTCATGGCAGGAATACATCTTCACCCACATGATATTTTAGACGAAGGTATGTCCGCTATACTTCAACGCCTTGATGGCATGAAGCATGTCGAGCATTTATTTGTCGAAATTAATACCATTTTTGAACGTAACCCTTACCCTGTTGGTGATTTACCTCATAACCCTATTCATAATGTGGTTATGGGAACAGGTACACTACACATCAACACTCATACTGATTTCCCTCGTCTGAGCCAACGTGTTGATCCAACCATTTTAGCGGGTGCCGATCCGCTAATGACGATAAAAAAAGCTACTGATGGCGGAAAATATAAAGTCATTCCATGGGCTAATATTCTTAATGGCGATTTCACCGGGGATGTAGAAAACAATCAGGTTGTGGATTTTAAAGGTCGTCCGCAAGCACATTGGCTCTGTCCTAACGCCCCTGATGTCGCTCAATTGTGGCAAAAGACATTCACAGCATTAAAACAAAACTACGGTTATGACACCTTTTTAATTGACAGAATTCGTTTCCCTGATTGGGCAGGTAAAGAAGTGAATCCAGCAGGATTATTTACCTGTTTTTGCCCTCACTGTGAAAAAAAAATGGTACAGCAAGGTTTACCTGTTAATGAGATCAAACAGCGTCTGGCGGCTTTAGCTGATTCATTGAAACAAGGGGATTTCGAAACACCTGTTAGCGCATTAAAAGAAGAACCTTTGTTAAAAGCGTGGCAAGTATTTCGCCAACAAAGTGTGACTCAATTAGTTGAAAAATTACTGTCTGATGCCAAACAAACTGCGGGTGGTATTACGTTATGGCTTGACTTATGGCCACCAGCTTATAGTTGGATCTTAGGTCAAAATTATCATGAATTAACCCGTTATTCTTCAACACTCAAACATTTCCCTTATCATAAATTAGGGGGAGGTGCAGATGTTCAAGGGTTAATTAATCATTTTGCCCATGATAACGAAAGCCAAGAGCGTGCATTTACTGCGTTCAAACGCTTATTTGAATTACCTTATGATATTTCATACGAAACCTTTAAACAGCAAGGTTTTCCTATTCACTTTGTTGCAGAACAAAATAATAAAGTTCGCCAGCTTTCACAGCCAAATACCTTTATTTATAGCGGTATTCAAATGTGGAATTTACCTGCCTCTCAATTAATTGAAGCGGTTATTGCAGCAGAAGAAAGTGCTTGTGATGACTTACTTTATTATTGCTATGGATGGGCAACTCAAGAATTATTTGATGCCATTGGCGAACACAATACACCTAACAATAACGCCTATAACAACACGATTAAAGAATAATACACCGCGGAAAATCAGGATAAAATTATGGCTAAACAACAAAAATGGAAAGTCTTTTTCCTTCTGTTTGTCACGATGTTTTTACTCGGTGGCATTCAAAATACAAAAGGGCTTATTCTCGAACAAGTTCAACATGATATTTCATTAAATATGAGCCAAGTTGGCTCATTAATTACCTTTTTCCAAATCGGTTTTTTAATTGCCAGTTTATTAACAGGCTATTTTACCGATAAGAAAGGGTTAAAAGTCATGATGTTTATTGGCTCACTGATGATGGCTGTTGGCTTAACAGGAACCAGCCTTGCTTTTAATGTGATGCTATTTTTTGGCTTTTATCTGGTTATTGGATTAGGTATTGGCTCGATGCTTGTCTCTATCGTGACCGTTATTCCGACTTTCTATAAAGAGAAAGCTGGCATGATGTTTAACGTCTCCAATGCAATGTTTGGCGTAGGGATGATTGTCACTCCACTAATTTTACAATATCTATTTTCACACTCTATTTCATGGCGTACTTTTTATGTAGGTGTTGCCGTTATTGTTGCGGTCATTATTCTCGTATTAAGTACATTAAAAATAGAAAACAGCGCACAAGTTGATATGAAATTCAGTGACTTTTTAGAGTTACTGACACAAAAATCGCTATTATTAGTTATCTTATTTATTACGCTGTATGTTGCTGCTGAAGCCGCTTTCTTAAACTTCTTCCCTATCTTCTATACCTCTATGGATATTGGAAATATGAGTAGCGCACAAAAAGCAGAAACCGCCGCTTACGTGATTTCTAGTTTTGCTTTCTTATTTACTATCGGTCGCTTTATTGGTGGCTTTATTAACCTTGCACTGGGTGATCGCAAAACATTGATTTTATTTTCACTGTTCTCGCTTATTGCCATTATTGTTAGCCGTATCTTTGTGCAAGATATTGTTTATCTGTTTATGGTATTTGGTTTTGCATTATCTGTTCTATTTCCAACAGCCGCAGCGGTTGCCACAAAATTAACCAGTAAAAGTGGCTCGGTGATGGGACTTATTTATGTGGCTTCAGGATTGGGCGGTGCATTAGCCGGTTCATTAATCGGTCAGGTTTCAGAAAGCTATAATGTTTCTGTTGGCTTTAACCTAATTATTGTATTCGTCGCTCTCTTCTTTATTATTTCTCTGTTTATTAGAGAACAAAAACAATAACAACAACCGTTATGCCTCTGAAATTTACCCCTCTATATGAGGGGTTTTTTATTTCTATCGTGATAAATTAAGGTACATTTTCCTTTTTGTTTTGTTGATTTTTTCACCATCGCCCTAATAATAGTATTTATATTCACTGTTAAAATAGGAGAATATGATGGCAAGTGGATGGGCTAATGATAGTGCTGTTCAAGAGCAAATAGATGCCACCATTGATGATGCAATTGCAAGAGCTCGCAACCAAATGGCACATGGTGAAAGTGCAGAGTTTTGTGATGAATGTGGCGAGCCAATCTCTCCAGCTCGGCAAAAAGCCGTTCCTGGTGTACGTTATTGTTTAAACTGCCAAGACGCTATTGATAAAAAGAATAATGCCTTTAGTGGGTATAATCGCCGTGGTAGTAAAGATAGCCAACTCAGATAATCTGCAATTGTTATCATATAAAATAAAAACTGTACCTTAATACGAGTTTTCTCGATTAAAGTACAGTTTGTTTTATTTAATCAAACAATGATTTAATTAGATTTTCGCAGCCTTTTTTGAGCTCATATTTTGACTCATTTCGGTTAAAATCTTCATAAAATTGTCAATATGTGCACGTTCAGTATTTGGGTTCATAAATACCGCTTTTTCACCTGGAAGATAAACGTAACGGTTATTTTTCGCATATTTTGAGCAAGCAATAGAATCTACCCAGTTAGTAAATAATCCGTCTCTACCACGTTGTAAGAAAAGTTTTCTATGCCACTGTGTGTTATGAACCATAAAGTCATATGCTTCTTTATCTGTAGAGCACGTTAACTCTAAATCAAAAGCAACATTAGGATCTTTCACTAGGTTTGGATCATACAGTTTAAAACCAACACTTGGGCCTTGGTTTTGCGGTACGATCACTTTCGCATTACCCATCTCTAACAACTGATGGCGCATGTAGTTCGCGTTTTGCAAACAGTGGGCAATAATGGTTTGGTAACCTTCAATCCCCATATAGTGCATTGCAGAATAAGCACCAAAGATACCCACACCACTACGTGTACATTCAATAGTAGATTGTAAGTGAGTCTGCCCTTCTAATTCATGCTCAAAATAGGTGAAGTTTTCTGGATCGTTTTCCAGTGCCACGAAGTCATTGCCATTTTTCACCAATACTAAACTTGAGGTATAAGGTACATAGCCCCATTTATGGAAGTCGATAGTAATGGAGTCGGCATATTTCAGATGTTTAAATTTCTCAACGTTCTGACGTAAGCCTTCTAAGGTAACATCATTAATTGCCAGTGGATTACTGCTGAAATCATATTCTAAGAAGAAGATAATAGGCCAGCCCACAGCGGCATCAACGTGAACATGAGGCTTAACAGGGATCTCGAACTCTTCACATAAGCGATCACGTAACTCACAAACCCCTTTCACATCATCCACACCAAAGGTGTCTGTTGTTCCTGTGGTTAACATGATAGTGGGTACTTTGCATTTAACAGTAAAGCACGCTCTTAACTCACGCTCTAAGTGTTCTAAATTAATGGTGTTATCTTCAGATACTTTAATACGGATAGTTTTGTTATCAACATCAACCCCCAACAGTGCAAGGTTAGTCATGTTTGAATAGTGACCGCCTTGGGAGTTAATGATGCGATAATCTTGATCTGCTGCCATACCTAAATGTTTAGAATTAGGCATAGATTTGCGTAATCCAAAGAGATAACCATATAAGTTACACATGGTGCCGCCTTGAGTGAACACACCTGAGGCAACTTCAGGATCGTAACCAACCAATTTAGCGACTTTTTTTATCGTCACTTTTTCTAATGCATCAGCAACACCAGAATATTCGCAATACACCATGTTAGGGTTGCCCATTAACCCTAAGATTGAACCATAAACACCCGGATCACTTGGCATTGCAATCACGTTTTCAACAGCTAATGGATTTTCCCAGTTTTTACACAGAGTTGAAACTAACATGAGTAGCTCATTAGGATCGTTTTCTGGGTAATTAATATGTTGCTGGATTTGCGTATCCGCCATTAAACGTTCAAATATTTGTGGCCCATTAGAATAACGCTGTAATTGGTCATTATCATTAGTTGTGGTTTTTCTAAACTGTGTAATCGATTGGATTGTTTTATCCTGAAATATCGGCCAATACTTCGGATCTCGGCTGAAAAAGTGAGCAATAACGTCGTGGTATTTCTTCTCAAATTCCGCGTTTAGAATGTTAGCAGAAGATAGACCTAATAAATCTTGATTTTTCACTATATTCTCCAAATAGAAACCGACAATAATTTAATTTAGTTGCATAGCAATACTATACATTTTCTAATTAAATTAGTTAGTGTTCTATGCGATAGCATCTATCTCATAGAACATAACAGGTTTAATAATATTTATTATTAATATCAACAAATTAAGTTGATACGGAAAGTTAAATTTACAGACGCAAATTTTTCATTAATATACTTATGTGACTGAGATCACAATGAAAATAGGACTATAAATAGAAACAATCACTAACAATACTATTAACTATTTGAAATATAATCAAAATACAATAATAACTAGCTAACCATATGATATCATTAGACTCTCAATTTAATTAATTGTATTAATCTGTTATTTCCGCAATTAGTACAGCTAAAATTACATTAAGTTCAGTTACCACCAATAAAATAAAACTAAAACACTGCTATATTTTCAACAATTAGCAAATTAATTCTAATTTTAACTATTATTAGGTACAAAATATGGGTTAAGGTTAAAATAGAGGGTAGTCACTAATGAAAATATAAAAAAGAAAATAATCACAGATAATAACCCTGTAAATAACAAAAATATTGGTTAAAAATAAAAGATAGTCACCCTGCTAAATAATCAGAATATTTACTCTACATCTTTTGCTTTTTTTGCCGATACTTAAAGTAATAAAGTAGGTAATTAACGGAGAAGACAATATGAAAGCACATATCACTGTTGCTGCTGTATTCGTATTATTATCCGCAAGTGTCTATGCTGAAGAATTTACCTGCCAACTTGAAAATGGTAAGTATGTCAGTGTATTTGCCGAACATGGGAATCCCCCTGTGTATCGCTATGGCACACTTGCTAAAACAGAGATCACACTACCAGTTCCTCAGCAACCTAATAATAATGTCTTTTATGGGCATCAGATGTTTGTTGCTGGTGCATCGACTTATATTCGATTTAAGAATGGAAATTACAGCTACGTTGTTTATGACGGTGAAGGTAGAGGATGGAACTTTAACGGCGTGATTGTTTATAAAGACAATAATATTATTAGTAAAAAAGAGTGCAAAGATCCGTTAACCCCTAGCCTGAATAATCTAAAAAACTACGCTATTAAAATGGATCCTTATTTAGAAACGTATATTTATGCTCCATAGTTTTTAACTTTATTAATTAGACATAAAAAAACCCAATTTTTAAATTGGGTTTTTATTATTTAAATTGACGCTCTAATAATTAATATATTAAGCGCTCCCCTATAACTAATAGCTATATTAAAGAGAATAAATTAAATAATGATTTTAAGGCGTTGAGTTATCTAAATTTCAAAAAGGGCATCGCCGTGATAAGCGTTAAAATCCCATTTTCGCATAATAGTAATGACTTGCTGTATTACCCATTTTGAACCAATATCAAACTCATGTTCAATAGCGCAAGGTATTGCAATACCTGATTTTTTACATTTTATCGTAAAAGAAAAACCTTCTTCTTTTTCTAATATTTTCTGTAAATGATGCTTAATAAATTTTATAAATATAGTTCTAAGTTCATTTAAAGTAATTGGTGGGTTATTACGATTATCATTAAGTCGTTCGACTGCAAAATGGAATGATATTTTTAATTTAGCCCTATCTTCTTGAAGAATTTCATTAATATTTGCAACTAACTGATTTATTTCTTGCTCTGTTATCATATATAGGCAGCCGTGATCTCAGCGAGTTTCTTATTCAATTCTTCATCACTTGTTGCGGTAATCGTACCTACAAATTCCGTATGAGATAAAGTTCCTGTACGTACATCAAACTCATAATTATTAAATGAATCAACCACAACAAATACTTTTGTTATCGGGTTAAAAAAAGATGCACAATTTTGGGCTATGCACATATCAAAGTTCATATTACCCTCCTACTTTGCTATAAAAATGTAGGAATAGAGATCTTCAATCTCATTACCTATGTTATATAGGCTACAAAATACACTATTGATAGTCAAGAAAATAGATAGTGGCAAGCCCAAAAAATAACAACTAACCTATTGATATTAAGTATTTTATTTAAAACTTCTATTTATATTTTTGAGTAAATAGACATAAAAAAACCCAATTCGAAAATTGGGTTTTTATTATTTTTAAGCAACGAAATGTATTGATTAGTCTTCTAGTAACAGAACAGATTCTAATGCAATTTCAATCATTTCATTAAAGGTAGTTTGACGCTCTTCTGCTGTAGTCTGTGTACCTTTTTTGATGTGGTCAGATACAGTACAGATAGTCAGTGCTTTTGCGCCGTATTCCGCTGCAACACCGTAGATACCTGCAGCTTCCATTTCAACACCTAGGATGCCGTATTTTTCCATCACATCAAACATTTCTGGATCTGGAGAATAGAACAGATCAGCAGAGAAGATATTACCTACGCGAACTTTAATGTCTTTCGCTTTTGCTGCATCAACAGCATTTTGAACTAATTGGTAATCTGCAATAGCTGCAAAATCTTGGTCTTTGAAACGCAGACGGTTAACTTTAGAGTCTGTACATGCACCCATACCGATAACAACATCACGTAATTCAACATCTGGTAATACTGCACCACATGAACCCACACGGATAATCACTTTTACGCCAAAATCAGTAATTAATTCTTTTGCGTAAATTGAGCAGGAAGGAATACCCATACCGTGGCCCATTACAGAAACTTTACGGCCTTTATACGTACCTGTAAAACCTAACATACCACGAACATTGTTTACTTGACGGACATCTTGTAAAAAAGTTTCAGCGATGTATTTAGCGCGAAGCGGGTCGCCCGGCATTAAAACGACATCAGCAAAATCGCCCATTTCTGCGTTAATATGAGGGGTAGCCATAATTCTTCCTTTTAATTGATCTTTTTACTATTCAAATATCATTCAGTAGGCATATTGCTATACCTACTGAAGTTAAATTAAAACATTGCTTTACCGTAATCGACTGGAGACACACCGAAGTATTTAACAACAGTTTGGCCGATATCAGCGAAGGTTTCACGATGACCTAATGAACCTGGTTTAACTTTTGGACCATAAACAAGAACAGGAATGTGCTCACGAGTATGATCAGAACCTGGCCAAGTTGGGTCACAACCGTGGTCTGCTGTTAAGATAAGAATGTCATCTTCTTTTACCAGTTCCATTAGTTCTGGTAAGCGACGGTCGAATAATTCCAGTGCTTCACCATAACCGACAACATCACGACGGTGGCCGTAAGAGGAGTCGAAGTCAACAAAGTTGGTGAAAACGATTGTGTTATCGCCCGCGAGTTTCATTTCTTCAAGTGTTGCATCAAACAGTGCATCAATACCTGTTGCTTTCACTTTTTTAGTGATACCTACGTTTGCGTAGATATCAGCAATTTTACCGATAGAAACAACATGACCTTGTTTTTCATCAACCAGTTTTTTCAACATAGTTGGTGCTGGTGGCTCTACGGCTAAATCATGACGATTACCTGTACGGGCGAAGTTACCTGGTTTATCACCAATAAATGGACGCGCAATAACACGACCAATGTTGTAATCACCTTTGTTTAGTTCATCACGAGCAATTTCACACAGCTCATATAATTCGTCTAAACCGTAAGTTTCTTCATGACATGCAATTTGGAATACAGAGTCAGCAGAAGTATAGAAAATCGGTTTGCCGGTTTTCATGTGTTCTTCGCCAAGCTCATCCAAAATAACTGTACCAGATGCGTGACAGTTGCCTAAGTACCCAGGTAATTTTGCACGTTTAACGATATTTTCTAGCAGTTCTTGTGGGAATGAGTTTTTCAACTCTTTAAAGTATCCCCAATCAAACAGAACAGGAACACCTGCAATTTCCCAGTGGCCTGACGGAGTATCTTTGCCAGAAGAGATTTCACTCGCGTAGCCATAAGCACCGATGATATCTGCGTTTTTATCTAAACCAATAGGGAATTTACCTGTTGATTCTTCAGCGGCTTTACCTAAACCTAAACGGCAAAGATTTGGCAAATGAAGTGGGCCTTTACGACCTTCTTTATCTGCTTTACCGTCAGCAAACGCTTGTGCGATATGCCCTAAAGTATCTGAACCTTGGTCACCGAATTTCTCTGCATCACCAGCAGCACCGATACCGAAGGAATCTAATACCATGATATGTACACGTTTCATAATTCTCTCTCCTGTGTCATTCTCCGTAGACCACGGATATGTCACTTATAAATCGTAATTGAGTTCTTATTCGCTGATTTGACGGTACACCATTGGTGAGGCTTCACGTTTGCTATCACCAATTACCATCGCTTTACGGACTTCAGCCGCAGCTTCTTGCCATGATTTTTCACTGTTAGCATGGATCATCGCTAACGGAGTGTCTGTATTGATTTCAGCACCAAGCGCTACGATGTCGCTTAATCCCACACTATAATCAATTGCATCAGTGGCTTTACGACGACCACCACCTAATGTCACAACAGACATACCTAATGCACGCGTATCCATTTCTGTGATAAACCCAGCTTTCTCAGCAAATACAGGTTTACTTAATACCGCAGTTGGCAGGTATTTATTGTAGTTTTCAACAAAATCAGATGGGCCTTTCTGTGCTGCAACCATACGACCAAAGACTTCTGCCGCTTTACCGTTATCCAACACATCTTGCAGTTTTTGACGAGCCTGTTGACGATCATCCGCTAAACGGCCTGATACTAACATTTCAACACACAGCGCCATAGTAACTTCAAATAGACGTGGATTACGGTATTCACCAGTTAAGAATTGAACGGCTTCACGAACTTCGACAGCATTACCTGCGCTAGAAGCTAGAACTTCATTCATATCCGTTAACAGTGCTGTAGTTTGACAGCCTGCGCCATTTGCTACTTGAACAATAGACTCAGCCAGCTCTTCAGATTTCTGATAAGTCGGCATAAAGGCACCCGATCCCACTTTAACGTCCATCACTAATGCATCTAAGCCTTCGGCTAATTTTTTACCTAGAATAGAGGCTGTGATAAGAGGGATTGAATCAACTGTAGCAGTAATATCACGGGTAGCATAAAAGCGTTTATCAGCAGGTGCTAATGAATTAGTCTGTCCGATAATAGCAACACCCACGTTACGAATAATATCGCGGAATTTCTCATCATCAGGGAAGATATCGAAACCTGGAATAGCTTCGAGTTTATCTAATGTTCCACCTGTATGACCTAATCCACGACCTGAAATCATAGGAACATAACCGCCACACGCGGCAACCATTGGCCCTAACATCAGTGAAGTGACATCACCCACACCACCTGTTGAGTGTTTATCAACAATTGGACCGTTTAAATTTAGGCTTTTCCAGTTCAGTACTGTACCGGAATCACGCATAGCTAATGTCAGAGCAACACGCTCAGGCATCGTCATATCGTGGAAATAAATAGTCATTGCTAATGCAGCAATTTGACCTTCAGAAACAGTATTATCTCTGACACCGTTAATGAAAAAACGAATTTCTTCCTCTGTTAAAGGATGACCATCACGTTTTTTACGAATAATCTCTTGGGCAAGAAACACTGCAACCTCCTGGCTTTATAGCATTGATAACGCCCACAATAAAACGTGGGCGTATTACACGAATGGATTAGTAACCACTAGACGATTTTTGCTCGCCATGACCTAAAGTGGCTAGTAAATTACCTAACAAGCTTGATGCGCCAAAACGGAAGTGACGGGCATCAACCCAGTTGTCACCCATAATGCGGTTAGCTAATGCTAGATATTGAGCAGCTTCTTCAGCGGTACGAACACCACCTGCAGGTTTAAAACCAACTTCTTTGCCAACACCCATATCGTGGATCACTTGGATCATTAACTCAGCGCTTTCCAGTGTTGCATTTACAGGTACTTTACCTGTGGAAGTTTTAATAAAGTCAGCACCCGCTTTGATTGAAATTTCAGAGGCTTTACGGATAAGAGCAGGATCTTTCAGCTCACCCGTTTCAATGATGACTTTCAATAAAGAACCTGCTTCTGCGCAAGCTTCTTTACATGCTTTAACGATATCAAAACCGATTTGCTCGTTACCTGCCATTAATGCACGGTAAGGGAAAACTACGTCAACCTCATCTGCGCCATAAGCTAATGCCGCATTGGTTTCAGCTAATGCGATATCTAAATCATCATTACCATGAGGGAAGTTAGTTACGGTTGCGATACGGACTTCTGGTGTACCCTGTTCGCGTAACACTTTACGTGCTAACGGAATAAAGCGTGGGTAGATACAAATAGCGGCTGTATTGCCTTCTGGGCTTTTAGCCTGATGACATAACGCAGTCACTTTTGCATCAGTGTCATCATCATTTAATGTAGTTAAATCCATCAAAGACAGCGCAAGGCGCGCTGCAGCGGTTAAATCTGTCATAAAACTCTCCAACGATGTTTCTTAAGCCCTTTTGGGCATACGCTTAAGGTTAGCGATTAAATTTGTTGGCGAGCGGACTTGGTTCCTTGAAGATGTTGTTGTAACTAGTGCTACAACGACAGCTGAGCTCCCTCTCACCGCGCTATGCTCACTTCGGCGACCCGTCATTGAGCCTTCGCCATTCCATGAAGTTTCAGCACATCTTATTTGAACACGCTAAGGAACAATTAGATGTGCTTTACGTCACACTAATCAAATGTAACTTGCAAGCAATGACATAAAAATGTGATTGATATCACAATCAGGTCATTTTCTGGTTTAATGTTACTTGAATACCGTTTTTAAGTCGTCTTTATAACGCAAGAAAAGTGTAATACACATTAAATGACAACCTTTGTGACCATATTCAATACAATCTGCGAAATATCTCACACAATAAAAGTAGTTAACATTACAACAGAAAACAAACATAAAAGAGCAGATAGGTAAAATACCCATCTGCTCTTTACAATTAAATCAATTAAGCGGCAACAACTGCCATTGCCGTTAATGCAAAGAAGAATCCTGCAATTGTTGCACTCATTAAGTTAGAGAGTGTACCAGCTAGCACAGCTTTCATTCCTAAACGAGCCACATCTTTACGACGGTTTGGCGCCATTCCACCTAAACCACCTAGCAGTACAGCAACAGAAGATAGGTTAGCAAAACCACACAATGCAAAGGAGATAATAACCTTCGTTTGAGCAGATAATACTACTAATCCAGAACCTGCAACTAATGCATCCTCTTTTAGGTATTTACTAAATTCAGAGTAAGCATAGAACTCATTGATAACAATTTTTTGTCCAATAAATGAGCCGGCAATGGTTGCCTCACTCCAAGGTACACCAATCAAGAAGGCAATTGGTGCAAATACCCAACCTAGCACCAGTTCTAATGAGAAATTCTCATAGCCAAACCAGCCACCAATGCCACCAAGAATACCATTGACTAATGCAATCAAGGCGACGAAAGCAAGCAACATGGCACCTACGTTTAGGGCAAGCTGTAGACCAGAAGATGCGCCCGCAGCTGCGGCATCGATAATATTGGCTGGTTTTTCGTCATCTGCCATTTTATCAAGCGCGTCTTTTTGATCGTCTGGCGTTTCTGTTTCAGGGATCAACAATTTAGCAAAGAGTAAACCACCTGGCGCCGCCATAAAGGATGCGGTGATCAAATACTCTAATGGCACACCCATGCTGGCATACCCAGCAAGCACTGAACCCGCAACAGAAGCTAAACCACCACACATAACAGCAAAGAGTTCAGAGGTTGTCATTCTTGCAATATAAGGGCGAACAACAAGTGGGGCTTCTGTTTGTCCAACGAAAATATTTGCAGTGGCAGACATAGATTCTGTTCGTGATGTGCCAAGTACTTTTTGTAAGCCACCACCGAGAATTTTAATGACAATTTGCATAATGCCAAGGTAATACAGCACTGCAATGAGTGAAGAGAAGAACACGATAACAGGCAGTACGCGTAGGGCGAATACGAAACCGCCACCACCAAACAACTCGAACATTTTATCTGATACTAGGCCTGCAAATAGGAAGCTCATCCCGTTATTGCCGTAATCAATTACATTCTTGACGCCATCAGAAACCGCAAGAAGTACCTCGCGACCACCGTCGGAATAAAGAACAAATGCACCTAAGCCAATCTGAATAAGGAATGCGCCACCAACTGTACGTAGTCTAATTGCACGTCGATTGCTGGAAAACAGAATGGCTATCAAAATTAATGTTGCCATTCCGACCAAGCTCATAATGAGTTGCATTGAAGGATCCCTGTTCATATAAAAATTTAATGGATTATCAATAACGCTCTAGTCAGAGCTTATTGACTCTTTTTGCCGGATAATTATACCTAGTCTAAGAAAAGAACCCTCAACATCCATCACAAATAGGATCTGAAAAAAGTAACAAAAAGGTCACAAATGAGAAGTAGATCACATAAAAAGAGAGGAAAACGCATTTATTGAATAGGTTGAATAAAGGGAAAACATCATATGATTAACAATCCTTGTATTCAATCTTAGACAATAAAGTTAAATAAACACCTTATTCATATAAATAAGATTAAATTAAAATGAATTTTTAATCGTAGAATGAATCAATTCAACAACTAGGCATTATCTGTTAACCGAAATAATTGTAGGCTATTAAGATAGAGTTGCTGTGCAATTACCTCAGAGGGTTCTTGACGTAGCTCACAGAGTTGAGAAAAAACATATTGAATACGCTCGGGCCGATTAGGCTCACCTTGGAAACCACTCACTGGCATATCAGGAGCATCTGTTTCTAGTAATAGCGATTCGAGTGGCAATGAAGCAATTGCTCGACGTGTCTTTTGTGCTCGTTCATAAGTAATCGTACCACCAACACCAATAAAATAACCTTGCTGAATAAATTTTTCAGCTTGTTGCTGGCTTCCTGCAAAACCGTGTACAACCCCTTTACGCGGAACATCATAACGACGTAACAGCGCACTTAACTTATCGTGAGTTTTACGTGAGTGTAAAATCACGGGTAAATCAAACTTAGCTGCTAATTTAAGTTGTGCAATTAAAAAGCGTTCCTGCTTTTCTGGTTGCGGGTTATCCATATAGTCATCAAGCCCTATTTCTCCGATAGCAACACAACGAGGATCTATTTTTAGTTTCTGTTCTAATTCAATGAGATGCTGCTCTGTATGCTCTTCAATATATAAAGGATGTAATCCTAATGCGCTATATAATTGAGGATATTCATTTGATAACTCAGTCACCACATCAAAATTCCAACGAGCAACTGCAGGAATAATAATTTTTTTAACTTGCGCTTGATGCGCTAAAGATAAGCTATTCTCAATATCATTATAAAAAACAGGAAAATCAAAATGACAGTGAGTATCAATAAATTTATTCATTCTTAAACCTGCCTTACATCAGGATGCACGCTTCTTGTTCCTTGTTGAATAATAGAAGCATCCTCCGCTTTATCCGCCTTTGCTTCTTGCTCAAATAGGCTAAAGATTTTTTTATCATGCTGTTTGAATTTTTTCTTAGAAAAATGCTGACCTATTGTCGCTAAAAAATAGCGTCCACAACGCCTACCTACATGATAATCATGATTTAATGCATTTAAACGACTACCTAATGCACTTGATTGTAACGTCGTTGGTGGATAGATTTCGATAACCACAACATCTTCTGGAGGCGATTGAATAAATTTAAGTGTTTCGGTATAGGTTTCAATATGAACTTGAGCCATCGCCATAAAACGTTGTAAACGGCTATTTTCGAACCATTTACCCATACGATCGACCCACTCAGTGGTATATTGATATTCAGAAGGCACCGTACGCACAACAACAATAGTACGACAACCCCGCCGATAAGCTTCCCTGACAGGAATAGCATCACTTATTCCGCCATCATGATAGACAACATCATGGAATAAAACACCATTACGATAAAAAGCAGGAATTGCACTAGATGCTTTGATGATATCAAGCCAAGTTGGCTCATCTGGTTGAAAATAATTTGCTTGGAAATTATCAGAACGACTGGCTACCATATAAAATTCACGGCCAGTATCAAAACGCCGTAATGCTGTTGGCATATCAAGAGGCATTTCTTTTGCTGTCGTTTCTATATACCAATCTAAATCTAATAAATTACCGCCACGGACAAATCGGATAGGATTAAAAAATTGGTTATTAGTTGTATAACGATTAATAATTTTACGCGCATAGCCACGCTGACCACAGGCAAAAGCGGATAAATTTTGTGCGCCCGCAGACACCCCAAGCAAAATATCGAAGGGATCAAATTGTGAACGCATAAATTCATCAAGAACACCTGCGGTAAAGATCCCACGTTGACCTCCACCTTCACAGACTAAAGCGACTTTACCTTGTGGTAGAGATGATTGAAATTCGAGTGCTGTAATATTATTTAATGTGACAGGTATATACTTCCCCATAATGTCTCCTTTATACAACTTAACAAAGGATACCCGCACATTTTTTCGGCGTCATTATTTTTACGTATTCATACAAATAAAAAACAACGTATCTTAATTTAAGATCGAATATTTACTGAAGAATCAACACTTTTTACACCTTCTACTTTTTCAATAATTTGCATAATTTGCGCTTCTTGCTCTTTATTCTTAACAAAGCCTGTCACAAATACATGACCAAATTCTGTACGAATAGAAAGCGATTCACTATCAATGCTTTCGATCGGCAATAATGTGTCTTTAATTTTTGTAGAAATCGCGGTATCGCTGATAGCGTAACCTGTGTTATTCGTTCCACTATTAATTTCGCTATACCATGATGTTTCAGCTGATGCTCCCATACTGACAAAAGCAAGCCCCATGGACATAAATAATGCTAATTTAAACATTTTATATTGTTTCATTGCTCTCCCCTTAATCACAATAACTGAGTTAGGAAATGTGTGTGTTTTAATATCTTTATTTTTATGAAGTACTACAAAAAATTAACAAATTAAGTTATTACACTAATAAGCTATTAGTATTAAATAAAGCAAAAAATAGCAAATAAAGACTAATCCTAATAATTTTATTCTAATAATAACCAATAAAACTATAAAAAATTTTACATAAATTTATAAATAAGTGTAAAAACAGATATCATGTTAACAGAAATAAAAAAGAGTAATTCCAAATATAGAAGGGCTTTTTGGTAGGATATTAGGGATATGCAGAGTAGATTTAACAAAGAAAAACGAAGAAACAAAAAAGGCTATATTAAAAAATATAGCCTTTTCATTAGAGTATATAATCTAAATAATTCAAGTTACAACTGTAAGTATGCCAATACCATTACTCTAAATAATTCAAGTTACAACTGTAAGTATGCCAATACCATTACTCTAAATAATTCAAGTTGCAACTAGGCGACAAGTAAATGAGTCGCTAGGAACATACACAAGTATGTGACTAGTGCGAATGAACGTAGTCAACAACGTTGCAGCTTGAAGTATGACGAGTAAATGAGTCGCTAGGAACATACACAAGTATGTGACTAATGCGAATGAACGTAGTCAACAACGCTACACCTTGAAGTATGACGAGTAAGACGAGTATTAGTGTTCACGAGTCTGATGAAACTCAACATCAGGATAACGTTCACGCGTTAAATTCAAGTTCACCATCGTTGGTGCGATATACGTTAAGTTATCACCACCATCTAGTGCCAAGTTTTGTTCATTTTTACGTTTAAATTCTTCGAGTTTCTTCTCGTTATCACACTCAACCCAGCGTGCCGTTGAAACGTTAACGGATTCATAAATCGCTTCAACGTTATATTCACTCTTAAGTCTTGCAACAACCACATCAAACTGAAGTACACCGACCGCACCAACGATTAAATCGTTATTAGCCAATGGTCTAAAGACTTGTACCGCACCTTCTTCTGATAACTGTACCAATCCTTTAAGTAACTGTTTCTGTTTTAACGGATCACGTAAACGAATACGGCGGAATAACTCTGGCGCAAAGTTAGGAATACCCGTGAATTTCAGAATTTCACCTTGCGTAAAAGTATCACCAATCTGAATGGTACCGTGGTTATGAAGACCAATAATATCGCCAGGGTAAGCATGTTCAACGTGAGAACGATCGCCTGCCATAAAGGTTAATGCATCTGAAATCACCACATCTTTTTTGATTCGGACTTGATGTAATTTCATACCTTTATCATACATACCGGATACAACACGTAAAAATGCGACACGGTCGCGGTGCTTAGGGTCCATATTTGCTTGGATTTTAAAAACAAAGCCAGTGAACGTTTCTTCATTAGCTGTAACTTGGCGCATATCTGTTTGGCGAGGCATTGGTGCTGGCGCCCATTTTACAAGGCCATCAAGCATGTGGTTAACACCAAAGTTACCTAATGCTGTACCAAAGAACACAGGTGTTAATTCACCTGCTAAAAAGGCTTCATGATCAAATTCATGAGATGCGCCTAATACTAACTCTAACTCGTCACGTAATTGGCTTGCTAAATCATCACCTATCGCTTCATCAAGCTCTGGGTTATCTAATCCTTTGATGACACGAGAATCTTGGATAGTGTGGCCTTGGCCTGTTTGATAAAGATAAGTTTCATCTTTCAGAATGTGATAAACCCCTTTAAAAAGTTTTCCACAACCGATAGGCCAAGTAACAGGACTGCAAGCAATTTTTAGCTCAGTTTCAACTTCGTCCATGACTTCCATTGGGTCACGAATATCACGGTCGAGTTTATTCATAAAAGTCAGAATTGGAGTGTCACGTAAACGTGTTACTTCCATTAACTTACGTGTACGATCTTCAACCCCTTTAGAAGAGTCAATCACCATTAAACAGCAGTCAACAGCCGTTAAAGTACGATAGGTATCTTCAGAGAAGTCTTCATGCCCTGGGGTATCGAGTAAGTTAACTAGACAATCAGCATAAGGGAATTGCATAACTGAGGTTGTAATAGAAATACCACGTTGTTTTTCCATTTCCATCCAGTCAGATTTTGCATGCTGATTTGAACCACGTCCTTTTACGGTTCCTGCACGTTGAATCGCTTGTCCGAATAACAACACTTTTTCAGTGATAGTTGTTTTACCCGC
The DNA here is from genome assembly GCF_009915245.1 of Proteus sp. G2669. Taxonomy (NCBI): domain Bacteria; kingdom Pseudomonadati; phylum Pseudomonadota; class Gammaproteobacteria; order Enterobacterales; family Morganellaceae; genus Proteus; species Proteus sp. G2669. Next base: position 32,592 of record NZ_JAABLX010000034.1, read on the forward strand.
ATCGGGGTGGGAAATAATGGCAAAAGTTCTACGACGAGCAACTTCTTGCTGAAAAATAGGATTAGACATCAATGGTGATCTTCTGGTTGATAGGCGAGTGAATGTAAGGCACTGATATATTTATATAACTAATAATTAAAGTGACTATAAAGACATTCAACCCGCAAGTTAATCTTAATTGGCGCTTATTTTCGCCTATCTTGTCTGTATAAACAATCAATGGTTACTATTTTATCTGCTTGAGGGAGTGATGCCTAGTGTTTGAAAAAATTAATCATATCTATTGCTTTATAGAGCAACGTTGTTTCATTGATACTCCCAAGACAACTATTTTACTAAGAATTCTATAAACTGGCTTTATGAGCTACTAATAAAGCCAAGAATTAGCCTATTTATTTTAGGTTAAAAGCGGGATTGAATATAATATTTAAAATAAATGTACATTTATTTTAATTTTAATTCTGTATATTTAGAGACTAATCACTTTATTTAAAACAAAACCAAATACTCGATTTACTTATTTTATATATCGTTCACTATTTTAACACCGTTATAATCACATTAACCTCACAATGAAAGCATGACAAAAGTGAAATTAACTTGATAAATTTCCATTAAGTAAAAATAAAGATAAATTTTAAATGAAATCAATAAAAAATAAAATTCAATCACTCCGTATAAAATAAAAAAACGCCAAAAAAAAGGCGCTTTAAATTTAACTTAAATAAAGATTTAATTAGAAAGAAATAGGATAAGCCATGATAATCGCATCTTCATTTCCCGTTTTTGTTGGGTAATAGTTTTTGCGTTTTGAAACAAAATTAAATCCTATAGATTCATAGAGATTGAACGCTTTTTCATTAGATTCTCGTACCTCTAACCACAAGGTAGTGATATTTTTTTTCTCAAGTGTTTCAATCAGTTCCAATAAAAGTGCCTTACCGTAACCTTTCCCCTGATAATCAGGATGGATTGCAATATTAAAAAGTGTTGCCTCATCTAATATTAATTGCGTAATTGCAAAACCTACAATAATATTATCAATGCAAATTTTCAGATTAAAATAATGACTTCCTTGGTTACTATAAAATGTTTCTTCACTCCAAGGGAATGAATGACTTAATTTTTCTATTTGCCATGCTAAAGGTAAATCAGCAGGGTTTAAGGGTGAAATGGTCTTCATATTGATAGATTTGTTTCCAAAGATCGCGTTTTGCATCGGCATCAAAATATAATTGATGCAATGAAGGGCTTCTCAAAGAAGTATATTCAGAGGGAAGAATGAGATCAGTGCCTAATAACCAGCAGGGAAGATCAAATGATTCTGTGAGCATGCTCACATCGTCTGTTGTAATACAATAGATTTCGTTTTTATCTATCCCCATGGCGCTAAAAATATCAGAGAAAAGCCCGTTATTTAGATCAACGGTATCATCAGTAATGATAAGTAAACGTGTTGTATCCGGAAATTGAACAGAATGCTCGCCTTTTAACACTGCGGGCTTACGAAGTACCCACTGACGAATTCCTAGTTGGGATAACATTCTGTCTTTACGGCTCATTATGCTTACCTATCAAGTGTAGAACAACGGTACATAGTATCAGAGGGCATAAACTACGCCAATAAATAGCGTCGGTTTCTTTATATCTGATATCATGCGTCTTATGTTTTTTAAGGAGTAATAATCATAATGTCCTCACTGTCCCCTGCTAGCGAAGTTATTCTTCGTCACCTAGATCATTTCGCAGACAGGCATGTACTTATTGCAGGTGATCTTCAAGATACTTTTGCAGCACAGATCCAGGCGAAAAGTGTCAGAGCATATACAAACCAATATCACCAATGGTTACCATTACTAAAATCAATGGGTGATAATGCACTCTTCGGTTTAGTTGCAGATCAATCCTTTGTAAAATATTGCAATACCTTGATCTATTTTTGGCCTAAAAATAAAAACGAAGCCACTTTCCAACTGCGTAGCCTTTGCTCTAACTTACAAGTGGGTACTGAAATCTTTATCGTCGGTGAAAACCGTAGCGGTGTTAAAAGTGCAACCGAATTAATGAACGGTATCGCTAAACTTAAAAAAATAGATTCAGCACGCCGTTGTAGCTTATTTTTTGGTACACAAACATATCAAACACTGTTTGACCGTAATAACTGGTGGCAAACTTATCGCCATAACGATTTAACCGTAATGGCATTACCGGGTGTCTTTAGCCAAAATGCATTAGATGAAGGTAGCCGTTTATTACTTTCAACTTTTGATGATGCAATGGTTGGTGATTTACTAGATATGGCATGTGGTTGTGGTGTTCTTGCTACAGTATTAGGCAAGAAAAACCCAATGCTGAAACTCACTTTGTGTGATGTAAATGCAGCTGCAATTTCTTCCAGTATTGCGACATTAAATGTGAATGAATTAGAAGGCCGAGTGATTGCGAGTAATGTCTATTCTGCCGTTGAGGAAACTTATGATTGGATAATCTCAAATCCGCCTTTCCATGATGGTTTAGGTACAAGCTATACTGCTGCTGAAGATATTATTCGCCTTGCACCTAATTACCTAAAAAAAGGGGGGAAATTACGCATTGTAGCGAATTCATTTATCCCTTATCCAGACATTCTGGATCATGTATTTGGCTCTCATGAAGTGCTTGCATCAACAGGTAAATTTAAAGTTTACCAAGCCACCAAGAAAGATTAATCACAGGCCCTGTTATCTAAAACAGGGCTTTATTTTTGGGCTGATTTTAAGTGATAATTCAAGGTGTTTTATTTTTCATCACTAAGATAATTTAATGATAAAAAATAATTGACGCCAAAAATAAAAGGCCTAAAATTCGCCTCCTATCTACAAAGATAATGTTTAGATTGCGAGGGTGGCGGAATTGGTAGACGCGCTAGCTTCAGGTGTTAGTGTCCTTACGGACGTGGGGGTTCAAGTCCCCCTTTTCGCACCAAACACACTTTTTGTAGAGCTAAATAATTGAGTAAGACTGCGAGGATGGCGGAATTGGTAGACGCGCTAGCTTCAGGTGTTAGTGTTCTTACGGACGTGGGGGTTCAAGTCCCCCTCTTCGCACCACTCAATTAACCTTTCTTTTCCTTTGTTAACCCCCAGTTAATAATCCTTTATTGCTTTCTATTCATTATCCATAATATGTGGCTAACAGTGTCATTAAACTATAAGTCAACACAACTCCAGCAGGGATCATCACCCACATCTGCAATTTCTTATGGAATAACATCAATGTTGATAGCAGCATTGAAACAACTAAAACTAACGTAAATGCAGATGTTCCAGCAATAGAGTGCATAATGACGGTAAGTAAAGAAGAAACAGCTAACATTTCCCATAAACTGATACGAGATGTCCAAGAAGTGACTGGAGATAAACGTGTTGATTTAGCCATAATAACTCACCATTAATGATAATGATTTTCATTATTATATATAACACCGGTACTAAATCAACTTATATAAAGAAAAAAAACTCTCTATATCCTTAATTTTTAAAGGGTTAAAGCGTTTTCTACAATATAAAAAACGCCTTCTCATTCTCACGAAAAGGCGTTTGATTTTATCATGTTATTAATAAACGAAATTATGCGTTATTTGACTTTATAAAATAAAAGACCAAATGAATATCTTCTGGCTCTCTTTCATAAAGTTCAGGATCAGGAATATCAATTAAGCGGCACCCTAGATGCTGATAAAAATTCACACTATTTTCAGATGGTGTTGATGAGATATATAATCCATCCGCACCGTTTTCCTTCGCATATTTCACGCAATAGTCAAAGAGTATTCGTGCTAAACCTTGCCCACGTTGCTGGTGGCTAACATGTAAAAAAGAGAGTTGAAGTAGACTACCATTTTTACCGCGCTTTTTCGGATCAACACTTGCCGCTGCGACCAATCGATCACGCTCAAAAACGCCCCAAAAAGGCGCTCCTCGATCAAAGCTTTCAAGTAAAACAGGGGTGTAATGTTCCGTTTCACCTTCTGGCCAACCTTTCATATCAAAGCGTTGCTCTGATAAAAGCAACTTTCCTTCTTTTAATACATATAGTTTTTCAATAAGCTCAGTTCTATCGATTTCCCAAACTTGTGGAATTTCATTTCGTGTTAATTGACGAATAACATTTTTCATTATTAAAGATTAACCTGTTCTGATGATGATTCACTTCGTTCTAGTGCGTGGTAAGCCACCGCACAGAATAAGGAATTCAACCGTTTCATATCACCAAGCAAACTGGTATGCAGAGAACTAGTTTCAATGCTTTGCATATTATGCAAATGAAGACGTTCTACATGTGCAAACGAGTAACGTTGGTTGAGTAAACGGAAACGATGTTTTGCTCGACGTAACTTACGAGCATGTTCCATGTTGCCGGAAACAAATACCGACATCGCCAGATTCAGATTACTTTGCAGACGCTCAAGGAGTGTCTGTAATTCACGACGCCCTTCCTCCGATAAAAATAAGTGATGATTTAAACCTTTACTCACCACTTCAACTGACATGCGCGCAATAATAGCGGATGATTGTTGTAAATTCATCGCTGTATCAATAATTTCGGCCCAACGTCGAGAATCTTCAGTGCCCAGATCATGCTGTTGAATTTGCGCCATGTACAATTTAATACTGCTATGAAGCAATTCAACCTCTTCTTCTAACTGACTAATTTCCCTTTTCTGCTGACGATCACCTTCCATTAATGCAATAAAACGTTGCAACATTTGTTCTACAACATCACCTAATCGTAGTGATTCTCTAACCGCATTAGCGATAGCTAAAGATGGTGTATCAATAGCAGATTGATCCAAATAACGAGGCGCAACTTCAGATCCTGCGACTGGTAATTCCGGAATAAGTCTCTGACATAATTTTGCCATTATGCCGACAAAAGGGATCATCAATACACAGCGTGCAAGATTATAGATAACATGAAAATAGATAACGACTTCTGCTGGAGAAAAACCGTATTGCTGAATTTTATTCGCAATTAAGGTTATCCAAGGTAAAACCAGAAATGCACCAATCAATTTAAAAAATAGACTTCCTAATACAACTTGGCGAGAAACAACATTTTGTCCTCGGCTACTCATTAATGCCAGTAAACCACTACCAATATTAGAACCAATCACAATGCATAAGCTGATATACAAAGGCATTAACCCTGTTGCACTTAATGTCGCAGTTAATAACACTGCAGCAAGGCTTGAATAACTCACCATGGCAAACAAAGCGCCCACTAAGAGAGCTAAAACAGTGTCCCCACTTAATGATGTAAAGATAGCTTGTACCGCACTCGCATGAGTAATTGGCTCTGCGGATGTCACGATAAGTTGCAAAGCGAGAATAATTAAACCAAGACCAATCCCTACACGCCCAAGTTGCCCAACTCGCTCTTTTTTACGACTTAAAAAAGTAATGACCCCAATAAGAATAAGAAGTGGAGATAACCAAGAGAGATCAAACGTCAGCACTCGTGCCATAAGTGCCGTACCTACATCCGCACCTAACATAATAACAAGTGCAGGTGTAATCGAAATAAGTCCTTGCGTCACAAAAGAGATAACCAAAAGTGCCGTTGCATTACTGCTCTGGACTAATGCCGTTACCCCAACCCCCGCAAGGAAAGCGTTGGATTTTTTATTAATACTTTTACCTAAAATGCGGCGCAAATCAGAGCCAAAGACACGCATGATCCCTGTACGAACAATATGTGTTCCCCAGACAAGAAGCGCGACTGATGAGAGTAAATGAAGCAGTGTCAGCATAGAAATAATAACCTTATTTTTATCGTTGTTTGTTTGACTCTGTTCTCCTTCAATCTCATAAAAAGAGAAAGACCATGAGCAGATAATACATCTGAGAAAAGATTTTTATTGGTAATACCTAAATAACGTAGAGTGTTATTAGATAAAAAGATATTGCAACTTAAGTGCAATAATCAATGGAGAAGTTGAGAATATTACATAGATTTATTTGTAAATTCTGTCGATTATAACAGAGAATGTGTAATTTTCAAAATCAGACTATAAATAACTTATTGATTTATTATCATTTTATTTTCTTATATTTATTTTTAATAAAAAAACGCGACTAGAGGGTATCTCTCTGAGTCGCGCAAAAATACAACAATTTAGTAAGGCAATTCGACTACAAGTTCAGACAGACTACAGTATTAATTTAAATTTATTTCAGACCCATTGCATCACGCATTGTGAAGAATAAGTCTGTTTGGTTAGTTAATCCAACCACATTAGCCGCATGCGGACCATAAGCAGCCACACGCAATTGCGCACCAGTATGCTCTTGAGATTCTTCTTCCGAGTTACCGTAATTCACCACCATAACTGCGCCATCTTTAGTGATAAGCGCTTGTGTTAAGCCACTTGATTTCACATCCGCTTCAATAATCTGGCTTGAATGCGCATGGTCAGCGGTGACAATAATCAACGTATCACCGTTTTGTTTAGCAAAATCTAAACCGATCTGTACAGCTTCATCTAACGCAACAGTTTCACCTATTTGTCCACAAGGGTTAGCATTATGATCTTGCTTATCAATAGAGGCACTTTCAACTTGTAAGAAGAAACCGTTTTCATTAGTTTTCAGTAAATCGATCGCTTTTTTAGTCATTTGTGCCAATGTTGGCGCATTAGGATCGAGTTTAGAGTTAGGTTTGCACTCTAATGGTGGATTATTGATATTGCCATGATAAACCGCTTTAGGACCTTCCCACGCAACAGCCATATTACCTTCATGGAATAAACCTAATACCGGTTTATCCTGATTTGCCAAAGTAATTGCGTCTAACGATTTTGCATCTTTGACGATTTGATAACCACGCTCAATAGCTTGTTGCTCTAACGTTTTACCTTTGTATTCCCCCACAGCGGCGGTTTGAGCGAAACTTTTTGCACCGCCCCCCCAATGTAACGTCTGCACGAGTCACTAATAATTGCTCAGAGATAGAACCTTTGCCGCCATTTTCTAATGCATTAGTTGAGCATTTTTCTAAGGTTTCAACGGGACCATAACATTTACGTCCAGTGACATGAGAAAATAGTGCGGCAGGTGTCGCATCTTGAATTTCAGATGTAGTCACGTTCCCTGTTGCCTTTCCATTGGCTTTTGCTAATTCCAAAATGGTTTGGTGATCCTTACCAAATACATCAATCCCTAATGCACCATTATAAGTTTTCACACCAGAAGCCCATGCTGTTGCTGAGGCTGCCGAATCTGTTACATAGTTAGGTTTTTGTGTTTTTCTATCTAATGAATAGTGTGTGTATTGACCCGTCATCGGTAACGCATCAATGCCTTTAAAAAACCCGCCCGCACCTTCAGCGTAGTTACGTGCAACAGTGATTTCAGAATCCCCCATGCCATCACCAATAAAGAGGATCACATTTTTCGCTTGGTTATTATTTAAAGCTGCTTTTAATGCCTCAGTTTGATCTTGAGTCATACGGCGAGCACCACCAAATTCCGTGATATTACCTTTTGCTGCGCGATCTTGAGCCAAAATTGCATCAGCAGCAACGGGAGCTGCAAAAGAAGAGAAACTCGCACCAGCCAATAGCGTTGTTACAATAACGGATAAAATAGAACGTTGGTAACGATGAGACATAGCTTTTTCCTTGCACTCTAAAGTAAAAAAACAGGGTTAATGTTTTAAGTCAGAAAAAGCTTACGGCAGTTAAATGACAAAGAAATGAAGAGTAAAAGCGATTTTGATGACAGCTTTATGACAAGTTGGTGACAAAAATGAAGCTTATACAATGTATTCTCATGTATAAGCTTCTTTTGTATTGAGATCGGATTTAAAAATATTAATTTTCTTGTGTTAATGCTTTTGCACCCAAATACAGTGTTTCACACCAAGAAATATAATCATGCCCACTGGCCATTTCGAGTGATTGAACAGGATAGCCTTTTTGTTCTAAAACCTGTTTCAAGTGGCGATTATTATTTAAAATTCCTCCTTTATCACCACGACTTTCAAATAGCCCTGCTTCTAAGAAAAACTGTAATGGTTTTTTATCTGCTTGCTCAAATTGTCGAATAAGCCATTCAGGCTCTTCATTTTCAGGCGCCCACCAATAAGAGCCAGACATACTCAGCACTTTACCAAAGCGATCAGGGCGATTAAATGCGACCCATGAAGACGCTAATCCACCATAACTTGAGCCTGATACAATCGTTTCTTCTCCTGATATGTGAATACCTTTCTCTTTTTCTAGCCAAACAAATAATTCATCAGCCAAGAAACGATAAAAATCAGGATTTGGTGGTAATTCAACACTACGGCGATCACTATCAATACTATCAACAAATAGGATCATCATCGGTGCCAATTTTCCTTCCTCGATCTGTGTATCAAAAAACTTATCAATACCATATTGGCGACGATAAGTTTGACCATCAAATAAGACCAAGATCCGCGGTATTTCCATTTTTTGGGCTGGCTGATAAAGTGCGATTTCACGATCATTATTTAAGATCTCACTGTGAAAACGAACAATCTCCGTCTTGCCTTTCATTGTTCTATCAAGAATATCGGGCAATTGGCATTCACGCTTACTGTCTAACGACAATAAAGAAAAGTGATTATAGATATCCTCAGATTGACTTGGTGAATTTTGGGAATTAAATGGATCGGCTTGTGCCGTGGTTAAAATCGCGCGACGTTGTTCAAAAGGCTCTGAATTTTCAATAACAGGTACATCAGGCGCTAATTTATATTGCATTAATGTGTCGTTAGGCACGATATAACTGCGATACCAAATATCACTATTCGCTAAATTCGTTAACGGATCATGATTGCCATCAGGTGATCCCAATAAATAAACATTCTTTTTGGCACCTTGCCATAGAAAGGTGACTCGCTTTTTATCATGATCATAAGGCTCAATCAGAGGAGCCCCTTCTCGACGTATTTGTTGCCAAAATGCCTGAATATTTTTTTGATCAAGTTGTTTAGCGAGCGTTTGTAAACGAGGGCTAGTTGGTGCAATACCGGCATTTTTATCTAACGGTTGATAAGGTTGTGTTGTTAGCATGAATTGCCACTGCTTTTTAGCTTCACCTTGTGCAACTAATTGATAATTAGCCGTTTCAGGTAATAGAAAGCGTACTTTCTGTTGTCCATCAGCGGGAATATCCTTTAACAAACTACGAATATGAGTGCCGTTTTGTGTCTCTAACCGTAAGTTTTGTATCCCTTTTACGTTTAATTCAACATAACGTTGGCTTTCTAAATGAGCGGTAAAACACAACGTATTGTTGTTATCAAACTGACCTGTCATTTCTTTATTTTCAGTTACTGCTAAGCAACTTGCAAAGCTGGGAAAAGAGGCCATCAATGCACATATCATCAGAGGAATTCTCACTTTATTTCTCATTATTAACTATTGTGAGAATCAATAGTAATGATAACTGTTATCAATTCAATAAAAATTAAGCGTGTACAAATTTATAATAAATTTAGTGCCACAGTAAAAAATAATAAAAACCTCCCCAATCATTTTGGTTATTGAGGAGATTTCCTTTCTAAACTAATTAACGTTAAAACGCTCCCATTAACGCTCTTCTAGTGGATAGCTACGGAAGCTCCATAATCCTAGCGCTTTTAAGCCATCACGATAAATGCCTTGTATATCTGATTTACTTGCCTTTTGTAATTCAGCTAATGGCTTATCTGGTGCAACAACCGTTAGATAAGTAATGTCACTTGGGCCACTTTGCCAGCTTGCAAGCGTGAAAATCGCATCGGCACGACGAACATGACTACCAGAGCTAATAATAACGGCTGTTTTAATACGATGTTTGGTTAAAGCATAACGGCTAAATAATGCATTTTCGACGGTTGTACGCGCATAGTTTTCTTGGAAAATACGCTCTGGTGCAATACCGTTTTTCACCAACCAATCCGCCATTAATTTACCTTCCGTTTGATGTGCTTTTGGCACGCCCCCCGTAACGACAATCATAGCTTCAGGTAATTGTTTAGCCACTTCTAAAGTTTTATTTAAACGTTCAATTAAAATCTTATTCATTGTGCCATCGGGATTTAAAGCATAACCCAATGTCACAATCGCGTTGTTATCTTTGGTTTTATTTAGTTTTGCCAAATCTGCCGGTGTCAATTTATCACTTAAAGGCATTTTACTTACGCGATCAATCTCTGCAAAAAAGCAACTAATCTCTTCAGCTTTAGCTGGATTTAATGATTTCAATTTATTGAAATATGCTTCGCTCTCTTTATCTTTTCCTTCAAAACGAGTCCATGAAGTGACATAAATTAGCGCGTCAATATCATCAGGTGCTGCTTCTAAAATCTGTTTATAAATAGTAATCGCGCGAGGAACATCATTGTTATAGATATAAGCACTCGCGGTGCTAAATAATAAATCGAGACGGTAAGGTTCTAATTTATAAGCTTGTTGCAGTTTTTGTGCCACTATTTCCATATTTGATGGCAATTTTCCCGTAAATCCTGCATCTGACACTCGTGCCGGAGATTTAAAGGCATCTAACGCATCTTGGATCAAACTATCAACCGTTTGGCGCTGTGAGACATACTGCTGATAGCTATTATCTGGTTGATGAACTTTTTGATAAGCCAATGCAGTTGATGAGACGGTAAAACCTAAAGCGGCAATCGCTAACGAAATGACTGTTTTCTTGATATGAAGTGAAACACGGGAAGGTTGCGCCATTATCTTGTCCTTTTACGAAAAATAGTCTGCTTCTTCACTTGAACGAATGAAGATAGAGAGTGTGACTCCTCACACCTAATGGCAAAAGAAATACACACCGATAAATCTATACCTGTTATCTATAATAGAGATCCCTACATTAATTTTCAGTAACCTTTTTCACCTTATTGAAAAAAATAGCATTATTACGTAGATAGCTTATTTGACAGATTTTTTTATATATTTTTATCTTTTGGTAAGTGATTTTGTTCTGATAGTGCATCAGTGGCAAAGAATAATAAATAAAAGGGAATTACTCTGAGAGGAAAGTGTTGAGTTTTGAGTTTTGAGATCTGTGATTATTTTTATCCTTAAATATAAAACGCCCCTTAAGGCGTTTTATATTTATGTATTTACTCAATATGCTTTGATTGCATCATCAATAATTCTCTGACTAATTCAACGCAACTTAAGAAGCGCTCATCATAATCAGGTGAGTTAACTTTGATATACTCAATATTGTTTTTATCTAGCATTTCCATCAGTAAAGTTTGGAAGAGTCGACGATCTTTATCACTGCCTAAACTGCGTAAACCATCCGCTACCCATGGCGTGTTATTTTCTAAAACAATCACTAAATCAAAACGGTACTCATCAATAAGTGCTTGTACGAAAGGGTGTTCTTTACCTTCATAACGTAAACAAAATGCCTGAGTAGTGACAAAATCCGTATCAATAAAAGCCACTTTATTGGCATATTTAACAGCAAAATCAATATATTGAGCATGTCCCAATGCAATTTTATCGTAGTCCGAATATTGTAATGCCATCTCGTCTCCACCTAAATGAGAGAAAACATAATCGCGACCATACTCCCATGCACTGGTTGTATTGAAGATATTGGCAAGCTTATTGACCAATGTTGATTTACCGCTAGATTCACCGCCTAAAATAGCCACGGTGCGCACAAAGAAGGGTTTAACTTCTGTTGGAATATATTCCCAATATTTAAAAGGTGCTTGGCGAATTTGACTACCACTGATATTCATAAATGAGCGTTCTGGATCAATCAATATCGTTTCAATACCCAAGAAAGCATTATATTGATCCGCATCATCACGTTCACTGGTATAGATAAAATCAGGTGCAATTTGTTTTTCACGCAAAAAGGTTTTGATCCCTTCACTCCACATTTCCCAACCATGAGGTTGTGGCTCAATACCATGCTCATCAAATTCATGAATACGAATATTTTTTTGATATTTAAAAGTTTGCAATAACCAGCGTAATCTATCACTGACAGTTGGTTGCTGTGACATCGCACTATTGATAAATAGGTTCTTATCGCGAGGTTCGTCATGACAGAGGATCACATGTAGTTCATCAACTTGGCTACAAGCACGTTGAATTAAATAGATATGCCCTGTGTGAAGAGGATAAAATTTACCAAAAATAACACCAATTGTTTTCTTTTTGACTGGATATTCTAACCCCAAGAATTGGTGTAATGCCGACATTTTTTGCGCACTGGGGCTCTTGATTTTATTATTAATCAATTGGCTAAGATAGCCTTTTGTCATATCACTTTCATCAGCAACGTGTTGTAAGGTGTATCCATTTTTTCTGATAGCCTGTTTGATATAATCAAAAGGTCCCATAATTAGCTCCTTTAGAAGTCTTCTAAATCATCAAGAACAGATAATGCATCTGACAGTTTTTTCACACCATACACTTTCATATCCGGTGGATTTTTCTTTGGCATATTTGCACTCGGTACAATGGCTCGTTTAAAACCATGTTTTGCTGCTTCTGCAATACGCTCTTGCCCACTCGGTACAGGTCGAATTTCTCCCGCAAGGCCGACTTCACCAAATATCACTAAATCACGTGGTAAAGGACGATTACGAAAACTCGATACTAATGATAATAACAAGGCTAAATCAGCACTGGTTTCTGTGACTTTAACCCCTCCTACCACATTGACAAAAACGTCCTGATCAGACATTTGTAATCCGCCATGGCGGTGTAAAACTGCAAGTAGAATAGCAAGGCGATTTTGCTCTAACCCCACAGCCACACGGCGTGGATTTGATAGCATCGAGTGATCAACTAATGCTTGGATCTCAACCAATAAAGGCCTTGTTCCTTCCCATACCACCATCACAGAACTGCCTGATGTGATCTCATCTCCTCGACTTAAAAAGATAGCAGAAGGATTACTCACTTCTCGCAATCCTTGCTCTGTCATTGCAAAGACACCTAATTCATTAACGGCACCAAAACGATTTTTATGGCTACGTAAGGTACGAAAACGAGAGTCTGTTTCGCCATCAAGCATAACAGAGCAGTCAATACAGTGTTCTAGCACTTTCGGCCCAGCTAAGGTGCCATCTTTTGTTACATGACCTACCATAATAATGGCAACATCATTGGTTTTAGCAAAACGAGTCAGATAAGCGGCCGTTTCACGTACTTGAGCAACACTGCCCGGTGAAGATTGAATATCCGCCATATGCATCACTTGAATAGAGTCAATCACCATCAATTTAGGCTTTTCTTGTGAAGCAATTAAACAGATTTGCTCAATGCTGGTTTCTGACAACATATTCAGTTCTGCTGTCGGTAAACCTAATCGATGAGCGCGCATAGCGACTTGTTGTAGCGACTCTTCACCCGTGACATACAGCGTTTTCATTTCAGTAGCTAAACGGCACATAGTCTGTAGTAATAAAGTACTCTTACCTGCGCCGGGACTTCCCCCGATTAAAATGGCACTTCCGGGAACAACGCCACCACCTAATACTCGGTCAAACTCTTTAAATCCTGTGGAGAATCGGGGTAATGCTTCAAGGCTAATTTCCGATAACTTTTGAACACGACTAACACCTTTAGCATCCCCCGCAAAGCCACTAAAGCGTTCATTACGGGAGGAAGAGGTGGCAGCAAGACGAATTTCTGTAATTGTATTCCACGCATGGCAAGCCGAGCATTGCCCTTGCCAGCGAGGATAATCTGCACCACATTCATTACATACAAAGGCTCTTTTTGCTGCTTTTGCCACACTTCTCTCCCTACGATAACAATTCTAAAAAACGTGTTTAACGCTCTTCGTGTTTTAAACCACCACTTAAAATACACATCACACCCATTAAATCGGCATGACGAATAGCCACTTTTGCCTGAGCATACACTTTTGGTTTTGCATGATAGGCAATGCCCAGTCCTGCCTTTCTCAACATTTTAAGATCGTTTGCGCCATCACCAATGGCAATAGTTTGCTCCATTGGGATCTCTAAATCTTTAGCTAAACGCGCAAGCACTTGTGCTTTATATTTTGCATCAACAATAGTGCCTTTGACTTTACCTGTTAGCTTGCCATCTTTAATTTCAAGATGATTAGCAACAGCAGACACTAACCGTAATTTTTGTTTTAGGTTGTCTGCAAAATAAGTAAAGCCGCCTGATGCAATAGCAATATGCCAATCCATCGCCTGAAGTTTGCGCACTAAGCTCGTTAACCCCGGCATAAGAGGCAAATCATCCATCACTTTTTGCAAAATAGAAGCGTCGGCTCCTTTAAGTTCAGCAACACGGAGTTTTAAGCTTTCGCTAAAATCCATTTCACCTTGCATAGCGCGTTCTGTTATTGCCGCAACTTTATCACCCACTCCCGCAAGTTTGGCGATTTCATCAATACACTCAATTTGAATAGCCGTTGAGTCCATATCCATCACTAAAAGCCCAGGAGAACGCAAGCGAGGAATTTCACCTAGTGGAACGACATCTAGGCCACATTCATCAGATAAACGGCGAATTCTACGGGTTAGGCTACCTGCAATACGCACAACTTGGTAATCATCAATACGCCATGAAGAAACCACTACGATTGCCACACCTAATTTATGTTGGAACTCACTTATTCTTTTCTTATCAAGTTCACGTCCATAAAGTAACCACCCACTATCACCAGCGCGGTAATCTAGTGGCATTACCTCTTCACCACTGAGTGATAACGGCAGACCTGGCCATTTACGGATTTCATCCGGTAAATAGCAATAGGTCAGACTATTTGACATACTTATTCTCCTGTTTTCCCCTGTCTGAACAAAATAATCGTTATTCAGCCTATTCTATCTCTGACTCATCTGGCAACATGCACATACTTGCTTACGCAAAAGGATGAACATGCTTAAAGACAAACTAAAATTCAAACTACAAAAAACGGCGATTATACTGATTTGTATCGCACTATTGGCATTTCTTATGCAGGGCGCGTCTTATTTTAGCCGTGCTAATCAGCATGCCCGAATTACCCAGTTTGAAGAGCTTGCAAAAACGCTGGCAGAACAAGTTGCGTTCTCTTTATCCACTTATCTGGATGACAGTAGCAAAGATAACGTAAATCCCCTCATTATGGCTAATTTAAATCATCTAACTCACAATAGTCGGGTGCTTGATGCCAGCCTTTATTTAGAAGATGGTACACAAATAGCGCATAGTGGTGAAAATGTCACTGTTAAAGAGCGATTAGCGCTAGAAGGACAAAAGAGTGGTGGTTCTTTTAATCACCAACTTGTTGTTCCCGTACCGGGCAAAGATAAACCGAAGGGATTTTTAAGGCTAACATTAGATACTCACCAGTTGGTCACTGAATCAAGCCAAGTCGATAACACAACAAATTTATTACGTGTGATGCTATTAGTTGCGCTCGCCATTGGCTTTTTACTTTCTCATAACCTGCTTCAGTTAACCCCCGTTCATTGGCAACAATCGCCCTATTTATTAACGGCTAATTTACCGCCTCGTACTGAAAAAGAGGAAGATGAAGACAGTGAAGATGAAAATAATGAAGAAAATGAATCAAAAGAGAGTGTCAAAGAGGAAAATAACGACACTGATAATAAAATAGATAAAACATAAATTCTTATTCTTTAACGAATTACTTAGTGAGTTTAGTGGATCATTAACTAAACTCATTTTTTATATCTAATTAACTATAAATTAGATATATCTAATTTATGCGTGTTTTCGTGCTATTTCCTTAATCTTTAAAGGGGTTTTGTTTAAAGTCACGGTAAATTCTGACCAAGTCATTAACCTAAAAAGATAAGTTTTAAATCTTTTTCTGGCTCTTTGAGTACTGAGGTGGTTATGACTGAACAATCTGTTATCCAACGTTGTCAACAAATCGTAGAAAATCCAACCCTTTCCCCGGAACAAAAACGTCATTTTCTGGCGTTAGAAGCTGAAAATATGTTGCCTTATCCGTCACTTCCTGATGATGCAGCTAAAGCGCTTAATGAACGGGTTATCTGTGATATGTATGAAGGTCACGCCCCTTATAAACCTCGTTATGTTTTACCTGATTACGCGAAGTTTTTAGCACAGGGTTCTCGTTATTTAGAACTCGAACCTGCGCAAGATTTTGACGATGCCTTAAACATGCTGACTATCCTTTATCATCATGTTCCTTCTGTAACCTCTATGCCTGTTTATTTAGGACGTATTGATAAAATTTTACTGCCTTATGTCGGCGAGTTAACCGAAGAACAGCTTTACCCTAAATTAAAACGCTTCTGGCGTTATCTTGATAGAACGCTACCAGATGCTTTTATGCACGCCAATATTGGTCCAGAAGACTCTGTTCTTACACGTTTAATTCTTAAAGTGGATGTTGAGCTTCAACAAGTCGCACCTAATCTCACATTTATTTATGATGCGAATTCAACACCAACAGATTTACTTCACCAAGCCATTACTAATATTTGCCACAGTAGCAAACCTCATATTGCTAATGGTACCTTGCAAGATGCGGTATTTGGTAAAGATGAATATGGCATTGTGAGTTGTTATAACTCTCTGCCTCAAAGTGGTGGTGGTAGCACCTTAGTGCGTATAAATCTTAAAGAGGTTGCACAGCGTAGCCAAGATAGTCGCGATTTTCTTGATAATGTATTGCCTTTTTATATGCAAAAACAGATTGAGATCATCGATGCCCGTTGTGAGTTTCTCTATGAAAAATCTAATTTCTTTAAACAGAGTTTCTTAGTTGAAGAAGGATTAATCTCACCTGATCGTTTTGCGCCAATGTTTGGTATTTACGCCATGGCAGAAGCCGTAGCACTTCTACTCGAAAAAGAAGGCAAGCAAGCTGCTTATGGTGATAATGGATCTGCCAACAAACTTAGCTATATGATCAGCGAAAAATTAGCACAATTTGTCGCTGATACACCGGTTAAATATGGTTGGAAGCATCGCTCAATGTTACATGCTCAATCGGGCATTAGCTCTGATATTGGCACAACCCCTGCGACTCGCATTCCTTATGGTAAAGAGCCAGACCCTGTTACCCATTTAATGACGGTTGCTCCTCACCATCAATTTTATACCTCAGGAATTAGCGATATTTTAACGGTTGATGAAACCATCAAACAAAATCCTGATGCCCTAATGCAACTCTGCTTAGGGGCATTTTCTTCAGGATTAAGAGAATTTACTGCCAATGTAGGTGGTAATGACCTCGTTCGTGTTACAGGCTATATGGTGCGTTTATCGGATTTAAACAAATACAAAGAAGAAGGCTCCCGCCTTAATACCACTTGGTTAGGTGATGAAGCCACAGCAAACTGTCATATCGCTGAACGTAAACCACGAGTTATTAGTCATGAACAGCAGATGCGTTTCGATAAATAAGATATTGCCCTTTTCTTGTGTAGATGGCCCAGGCAATCGTCTGGCCATCTTCCTACAAGGGTGTAATCTGCGCTGTAAAAATTGTCACAATCCCTACACCATAGGGATCTGTGATAATTGTGGTGACTGCATTCCGGCTTGCCCACAGCAAGCACTTTCATTACAAAATGGTGCCATAAGTTGGAACAGTACCAGTTGTGAACAATGTGACACCTGTATTCAGCAGTGCCCACGACAATCAAGCCCGATGACATTAACCTATACTGTTGATGAACTAATGGCTATTACACGCAAATATGCAGCCTTTATTAATGGCATAACAGTAAGCGGTGGAGAATCCACGTTACAACTGCCTTTTTTAATTGATTATTTTAAAGCAATCAAAGAAGCACCTGATCTTAAACACCTTAGTTGTTTAATCGACAGTAATGGCACTCTTTCTCTTAATGGCTGGCAAAAAATCGCCCCCTTTATGGATGGTGCGATGATCGATTTAAAAAGTTGGGATGAAGAGACTCATATTTATTTAACTGGCCGAGGTAATCAGCGTATTAAAGAATCAATCATATGGTTAGCTAATAATAATCTACTTACGGAATTACGCCTTTTATATATTCCAGAAAAAACCGACTATTTAGAGAATATCGAATTACTTTCTCAGTTTATTAATTCACTTAGTGAATCTGTATTGATTCGTATTAATGCATTTCATCAACATGGTGTTTATGGTGTAGCCAGTATTTGGCGTTCAGCATGCGAAGAAGAAATTATCACTCTAAAAAATGAATTAGAACTTAGAACTGTTAATTTAATTAACACACCCAACACTTACTTGTGATAATAATAAATTTAAAACCATTATATATTATATTCATTTTATTTTATCCAATTGACTTTAATTAATACAGAAGTTAACCTCCTGTAAAAACTCTCTTATGGATACCAACAATGAAGATAAAATATAATTCAATATTATTGATATTGTGCTCAATATATATATTTCCTATTAATTCTTATGGAAATTATAATATAGAAGATATAGGTCATTCAATCTATAAACCATTTAGTATGTTGAGTTATGCAACGTATTATGATCACCTTCGAGATAAAAAACATAATCATTTCAAACATAATCAAGGTAAAATCGTAGACAATAATAATTATAATCAATACTTATTTACTCCATTTGGTAGTGTATCTGTGTATACAGCTATAAATCAACATACAATTGATAAATATAACATTGTAGCAGATGATTATAACAGCATAATAAGAGTGGAAATACCTAGTTATGACATCAGAAAAATAAATGTGTTTGATGAATCTTTTTTACCAAGTGAGCTATTTATTAGTACAGATGGCGGTAAAACTCAAAATAAAATAAATAAAGAGAGTGATAAACAATTAGATACCATTTATCTAGAGCGGATCTCTGAAGATGGTATAATCGTTGTCGGTTATGCAACAAAATCCAAGTCCATATTAGATAAAATAATTAAAGAAGAAAATTTTTCGGTAGTGAATAATAACTGTCGAGGACAATCTGAGTGTTATGCTTTTTCATACAACACAATAAATAACACATTTACTATTTTAGAAAAAAATATAAAAATTAAACATTTAACAAAAGATGGTAAATTTATTTTATACAATCCTATTAATAATGAAAATGAAAAATTTATATATGATATAAATAAAAAAGAGAGTCTCCTTTTATCTGTTGATAATATTAATAATTATTTACCAGACCACCCTGAAAAGAATATTCTACTTTTATCAATAACTGAATATCCATTCTTTTCTGGTATAAAAAGACGAAATATTGATATTCAAAAAATCAGTGATAATGGTCGAGTGTTTATTGGTCAGCTCAACCGAGATATTTCTAAAAAACAACTCAATGATGGTAAGTATCCTAGAACTGCTTTTGTTACTACAAATGATGGCCCTATCAGAGAAATTAATCGATCCGAGTTTGGCTCGTCAAAACTAACTGATATTTCCACAGATGGAAACTATAGTGTTGGTTGGGAAGAAGTTTGGCATGATGATTATGACATTAAGCTACCAACTCATGTTAAGGTCTCTTCCTCACTTTTTAGCCAAGCGATACTCTATGATTTATCACAAGATAGTCTTATTAATATTGGTAATCTTTCACAGAAACCAAATGAAAATCGATTTAGGAATGCAAAAGCAAATGATATTTCGGCTGATGGTAAATATATCGTAGGGTGGTCTGAAACCGACAATTACAACAATGATACAATTCCCGATAATGCTAAGTTAAAACCAGTGCCAGCCTTTATCATGTTCCACCGTCATGGCTTTGTTTATTTTAATAATACAATGCATGATTTAGGAACACTTAGTAACGGTAAAGATTCGGAAGCACATGCCATTACAGATGATGGAAGAATTATTTATGGGCTATCTACTGATGAATATAATAATTGGCGCCAAGTTATCTGGATAAATGCTCAACTCAGTGATAAATCTTTCAATGCTGAAAAACAACAAATTGCAGATAAAAAAAATAACCTTATTGATAAAGCCAAAGCTGAACAAGAGCGCCTAGCTAAAGAGCAAGCGGACAAAGCCAATGCTGAACGA
>NZ_JAABLX010000035.1:0-2535 GCF_009915245.1 Proteus sp. G2669
TAGCAGACTCTTTTGTTAACTCAGCCAAAGATTTATTAAACAAAGAACAACAGCCGGTTATTAGTCAAAAAGCGGAATTTACCGGCCCTCTAGAGCCTGTTTTTGCGCCAATACTGGCCTTTACCGATCCTCAATCTTCAGCGCAAAACAGTGATGCGTTAAGCCTACAAGCCTACCTCACACGCGTGACTAGAGTTCGCTTAAAACTTCAACAAGTTGTTAATGCCCCCGATCCACAAGCCATGTCTCAAGCATTGGCTCGAAGTGTTTTTGAAGGAAAAACCGTCGATTTATCAGAAACGCAAGATTACGGCAGTTTGATTGCAGCAAGCTTTGGGCAAGAGTGGAATAGCTTTGGTGATACATTGCTTGTGCAACCCATGTCTCAAGCATGGCAACAGTTATTAGCGCCCACTTCGCAAGGTATCAACACTCAATGGCGAAATGCGATTGTGAATGATTGGAATAGGGCATTTGGTGGTCGCTATCCACTCAAAAATACGCAAAGTGAAATCTCATTACCGTTAATGGCGCAATATCTACGCCCTGATAATGGTCGTATTCAACGCTTCCTTGAAACTCACCTTAACGGTGTTTTACATAAAGAAGGTACGCACTGGGTACCCGATACCACAAATGCACAGGGCTTAACCTTTAACCCTGAGTTCTTAAAAGCCTTAGACAAACTAAGCTATCTCGGAGATGTCGTTTTTGCGAATGGTGAAGCGCGTCTTTACTTTGAATTACGTCCAGGTACATCACCTGACATTATGCAAACCCACCTAATGATAGATAAACAATCTCTTATCTATGATAACCAACAACCGCAATGGCAACGCTTTGTTTGGCCAGCTGATACCGTTGCTTCAGGTGCATCGCTGAGTTGGATCACCACCAATACAGGTACACGTATTTATGGCGATTATCGTGGCGTCTGGGGCATCATTCGGTTATTGGAGGATGCCAATATCGCCCCTTATGCTGGTAGCACCAGCAGTTACTCTGTCAGTTGGAAAACCTTAAATGGACAGTCACTCAATTACACTTTAAGAACAGAAATGGGCGATGGCCCAATCGCACTCTTGCAACTACGCAATTTTGTTTTACCAGAAAAGATCTTTTTAGATTAAAAATTTAAACAAATAAAAAGATGATTAAAATGGATTATTGATATCTCAGTTATTTTTACACCAAGTATTCTCCATTATATTGGAATATTAACTAGTCACCGCCCTATTTAGCCAAAAGATCTCTGGAAAGCTTTCTTTTAAGTTAAATAACAAACTAACATTTAAATAAATCTTAATTATTCTATGTCATTAAAAGTAATATCATTAATTCTCACTTCTTCTCTGTTACTTTCCGGTTGTGCTAATGCCGGCTCTTGGGGCGCAAAACCGGAAAACGCCATCTTGGGAGCAGGTCTTCAAGGCTATAACCACACTCAATACAGTATTACCGCTTTTTCGATTAATGAAGGTTATGGCAGTATTGGCGGCACTGTCTGCTGTGTGATGATCCCCGAAAAATGGCGTCCTAATTTAATCGCTCACATAAAGTGGGAGAAACTCGATAAAAGCAAAATATCTCCTGCACCCAAATTTAGCCAAGTCGAGGCCTATAACCGCTGGGAGAAAGAATTAGACCGCTATACGACCTATCACGAAGCTTGGGTGCCAATCCCACAATATGATGAACCTTGTAGTGTCAAAGTGCATTTCTTACCTTGTAATGAAGTAAAAATCACTACCTCTTGTAAAGGATATGGTCATCCTGAATACCCAATTAATGAACCTCATAATATGAAGGAGCCCGCCATATGTCCTCAAAAATAACCATTTGGCAAGCTTACCCCAAATTTGCCACGCTTTTGATACTCACCCTGTTACTTTCTGGCTGTGCCAATGCGGGCTCTTGGGGCGCAAAACCGGAAAACGCCATCTTGGGAGCAGGACTTCAAGGCTATAACCACACTCAATTTGAAATTTCAGGTTTTTCAATTAATGGGGGTTACGGCAGTATTGGCGGAACCGTCTGTTGTGTGATGATCCCCGAAAAATGGCGCCCTAATTTAACCGCACATATTCGATGGGAAACTGTCGATACCAGCAAATTTCCACCACCTCCAAAATTTAGCCAAGTAGAAGCCTATAAACACTGGAAACAACAACTCCGCGACAATACCTCCAGTCACGAAACTTGGGTGCCAATCCCACAATATGATGAACCTTGTAGCGTCAAAGTGCATTTCTTACCTTGTAATGAAGTGAAAATCACTACCTCCTGTAAAGGATATGGTCATCCTGAATACCCAATTAATGAACCTCATAATATGAAGGAGCCAACCGTATGTTTGAAGAAATAAAAGCAGAACCAGTTTGGGTACCTAATCATTTCCCTAATGATGGGCGATTGGAATTATCTCAACAACAAATAGAAAATAATTATAAAACACGAGAAGAATAAAAAATTATAACTGCAGTCGAAATTTTCACATATCTTTATCCACTTTATTATTAAAGTAATACAATAAAA
>NZ_JAABLX010000036.1:0-37636 GCF_009915245.1 Proteus sp. G2669
TTTATAAATTTATTTTATAAAAATTGTAATCAACAAAAAATAAGTTTTCTTAATAAAACAATGAGTACTTAATGAAAAAAATAAAAATCTTATTTTTAATTAGTTTGGCATTTGTTATTTCAACACTTAGTTCTTGTGATAACAAACAAGCAGATATTAAAAAAATCATGCATGGTTTTAAATGGCATCAATCAATGGATGATATTAAAAAATTAGATTTAGCTAATTTAAAATGTACATCTGCACCCGAAGGATGGGCATGTTCTTCATGGTCATCTCCTTATGGTATAAAGGACAGTTATTATTACTTTTTTGTGGTATTAAGAGATAAAGGTCTTGCATCTCTTCTTATTCTAGAATTAAAAAATCAAAATAACCAACAAACACTATTAAATAACTACAATAAATTAAATCAGTCATTATTTAATATATTTGGCCCACCTAGCTATCAAATTGATAATATCCCTCGAGATAATACTTTTTTCCAATGTCTCGAAAATAAAGAGTGTGGTGAAATAAAAAGCCAATATGATACCAATAACGTTACCACTATATTAAATGTCATAGGTGATAATAATGGAGGAAGACTTAGTTTACTCATGGCAATAGATAATAATGATAATATTAATTATTACTAGGAAAATACATGTCTATATTAACATCTCTTAGAACTGCTTGTTTCAATAAAGACGCATCCTTAGAAACACAACTTGCTCAACAACAAATCGCTTTGTGGGATCGTTGGTTATTACCCATTACACCCAATCACCCCATTGGTGATGATCCCAGTTATGAAGATGACTTTGAGCGAATGAAAGAAGAAGTCAATAAACTCTCTGGCGCAGATACTGAACTGATTTGCTTATTGGCTGAAAAATTATTGCTCAATTCCTGCAAAGATGTGCGTGTGGTGACTTATTATATTTGGGCACGCTTACACAAAGAAGGTGAACACGGACTTGCCGATTCTTTAGGACTTTTAAGTGGATTGCTTATTCGCTATCACGACACGCTATTACCTAGCCGAGCCACCAGTAGAAAATCGGCCTTAGAGTGGTTATCAGGGCAACGCGTTTTAGATAGCTTATCGCTTTATCCCGAAGTCGATCATAATGAATTTTCTCGGATTATCGCCCTATTAGCCACCATTGAAACTGAGCTTGAAACATGGAACGAAGCTGAAAGGCCACAACTTGCGGGATTACATCAAGCACTCGAAAAACGCCTTGCTCAATCTGGTGGCACAAGCTCATTAGTACCACAAAATATCAGCAGAAATGAATCTGCTTATAACTCTTCTTCAAAGCCATCTTCTTTATCACAAAACACGCCAATAGAGACAATACAATCAGGTCGTGAATTATTAGATCAATCTAAAATGCTTGCTAACTACTTACGCAATCAGCCTAATGGCTGGTTAGCAGGACATAGATTAATGAAAGTAGTGAGATGGGATACGCTTCATCAACTTCCACCACAAGATCAACAAGGTTGTACTCGCCTTTCCCCCCCAAGAACGGATGCAAGAGCACAACTTAAACGCCTCTATTTACAACAAAGCTGGGGTGAACTGGCAGAACAAGCTGACAAGCTTTTTGCTGAAGGTGTTAACCATTTTTGGTTAGATGTGCAATGGTATTTATATCAAGCACTCAGCAAATCCTCTGCCCCTTGGAATGCATGGTCTGATGTTATAAAAAACGATTTAAAACAATTTCTTACTCGCCTTCCTGATTTAGAAAAACTATCATGGGAAGATGGTACTCCCTTTGCTGATGAAGTAACCTTAAGTTGGATAAAACAGCATGTTATGGAAGAGAATTTTGATGCCATGCAGGGATTATCAAGTTCATCATCTCACCAATCCGAAGACGAGCCTATATTAGCACTAGAGCCTGAAGCCATTACTCAAGCAGATAATGAAGGCATTGAGATTGCCTTAAAATGGCTACAACATCGTCCTGATATCAACACGCCAAGACAAAAATGGCTATTAAACCTAGTTATGGCAAGAGTAGCAGAACAATTTGCTCGTCACGATCTGGCATTAAATTTATTACGAGAACTTGATAAAAAAGCACTTTCAATGCCATTAACACAATGGGAGCCTAACTATATTTTTGAAGTGAAAGCACGACAACTTCACCTTTATAGAGCCAAAATTCAACGTAATACTTCAGATAAAAACCGCATTGAACAACAAATGGAACTGTTACTCAGTGAATTGACAGCTATCGATCCTGTACGTTCTTCAATTTTATATTCTTAATATTTTACTCAAAAAATCAAGGTATCAAATTAATGGATGATTTAACCCTTCGCTATTTTGATGCGGAAATGCGCTATCTTAGAGAAGCCGCAAAAGAGTTTGCACAAGCACACCCCGATAGAGCCGCAATGCTCGATTTAGATAAAGCAGGTACACCCGATCCTTTTGTTGAACGCTTATTTGAAGGCTTTGCTTTTTCAATGGGGCAATTAAGACAAAAAATTGATGATGATTTACCTGAGTTAACAGAAGGCCTTGTTAGTTTATTGTGGCCTCATTATTTACAAACAATTCCTTCATTATCAATCATTGAATTAACACCAGATATTCAGAAAATGAAAATGACAGATAAAATATCGGCTCAATTCGAGGTACTTTCTCGTCCTATTGGCCCGAAAAAAACAATTTGTCACTATCGAACAACGCAAGATTTAACACTTAATCCAATAAGAATAGAGACCGTTAATTTAACAACTGAGCCAGATGGACGCTCAGTTATTCAGTTAAAATTTACATGTAGTGAAATTATTAACTGGTCTGAGGTTAACCTTCATAAGCTTTCATTTTATTTATCTGGTGATATTCCAACAACTAATGCACTGCATTTAGCATTAACCAAACAAGTTTCAAAAATCTATTTAAAACTTCCTCAATCAAAAGACAGAATAGCGGTGCCCCTCTATTTTTCACCAGGAGGATTTAAGGATACGGATGCCCTTTGGCCTAAAGGTGATACCACATTTAGTGGTTATCAATTGCTACTGGAATATTTTTCTTTTCGTGAAAAGTTTATGTTTGTGTCACTTAATGGATTAGGTGATATCCATTTTCCTGAAGAAACATCAAAATTTGAGTTAGATATTGTTCTAAATACTTTATGGGATAGCTCACTCACATTAAGTGATGAAAATATCCGTTTACATTGTATTCCTGTTATTAATCTTTTCAATATAGAAGCAGATCCCCTCACAGTTAATGGATTGGAAAGCGAATATTTACTACGCCCGCGTCGTATTCAAGATGGGCATACTGAAATTTATAGTGTGGATAGCGTACATGGTTCTCAACGGACAAATGAATCTATTTATGTGCCATTTACTAGCTTTCGTCATCGTGGTGGTATGTTACGCCATAATGCCCCCGAACGTTATTATCATACCCGTGTTAAACGTGGTGTAGCGGGACTTCATGATACTTGGCTTATTTTGGGGGGTGAAAAACAAGATCTTGATTTAGCTACCGAAACAGAAACACTTTCATTACAACTCACTGGCACTAATGGGCAATTACCTCGTAAAGCACTGCAAAGTACATTGCTTGATAGAACAGAACAAACCTTACAAATTCCATTAACTGTTCGTAATTTATGTAAACCCACTTTACCGCTTTATCCACCTTCAGAAGATCGCTTTCATTGGCGAGTACTCAGCCACCTTGGTTCAAGTTTTCTTAATATGATGGACAATGCCGAAGTGCTCCGAGGTACACTCGCACTCTATGACTGGCGAGATGATGATATGAATCATCGAAAACTCGATGCCATTATTCATGTTGAACACCATTTAATTGAGCGTTTTGAGAAAGGTTTTTTACAACGAGGCATTGATATTGAAGTGACATTAGACAGTAATGGTTTTAATGGTGAAGGGGATATGCATTTATTTGGTGAAATGCTTAATCGCTTTTTTGCACTTTATGCCGATGTTCATCTGTTTAATCAATTAACACTGATTATCTTACCAACAGGAAAACGCATTCAATGGAAAGAGATCCACAATCCACAGCTACCCCGTTAATTGAGGCTTTAGGCGAAAAATTACCTTATATAAATTTCTATCGCTTTTGCCAACTACTTGAAAAATCCAATGCTAAGTTCTATGAATTAGGGCGTTCTCACGACCCTAAAGATGATCCTATTCGTTTTCGCCCTCATCGAGGTATGGGTTTTCCAGTGACTGAAATCAAAGGGATTGACTCCCTTGATAAATATCGTAAAAGTACAGTACCAAGCTTACGTACTACCTTTCTAGGACTTTATGGTATCACCTCACCTCTTCCAACATCTTACCTTGACGATATTGCACAATATAGAGATGGTACGGATTCACTCACTGATTTTTTAGATATTTTTAACCATCGACTTACTACACAATTTTATCGAATTTGGCGTAAATATTCGTATCCTGCAACCTTCGATGAAGGAGGCAGTGATAATACATCACAATATCTTTATGGTTTAATTGGTTTAGGTATTCCAGGTTGTGCTAATCAGGTGCAGTCTCCCCTATCTCGCTTTTTAGCTTTATTAGGAATATTACGCTTACCTACACGCACGGCGGAAGGAATTAGTGCATTAGTAAAATTATTAGCACCATCGACAAAGGTCAATATTATTCCTCATGATCCACGAAGAATAGCGCTAGAGATCCCCACCGCAATGTCGTGTACATCCCCTATTACATTAGAAAACAAACCCGTTTTGGGGAGTTATGCGATAGACGTAAATAGCCAAGTATTAATAAAGTTACATACTGAAAATAAAGATGAAGCAAAAGGCTGGCTACCTGATGGCAGTATTTATCAAGATTTTATGGCATTGCTTCGTGTTTATTTAGGTTCTCGCGTTAATGCACGATTGCGTTTAACACTACCAAGAGATTTATTACCTGATGCAACACTGAGCACCTCTAAAAGCCAAGGTGTGCAACTGGGTAGAACTGCAGTTATGCGACCTCATTACATTATTGAAAAACCATCAACGCCCTCTTTTATCACCATCGGCCTTGGTTTTTATCAATATCTAACACTCCGCACTCAACATTATAAAAGTGATGAATATGGCAATTATCAATTCTAAACCTCAAATATTTTTCTCCCATACTTACCGACTAGCACTATTACTTATTGGTGTTTTTACTCTTGCAGGATGTGGTCTAACACAAACTATTAGTGATGGTACAGTCTCTTTAACTAAATCTATTTTCTATAAACAAATTAAAGTGCTACATTTAGATTTTACTGCACGAGAAGCACTTAATACTGACGATAACGGTTCTTCACTTTCCGTCATTGTTAGAGTATTCCAACTGAAATCTGCTGACACCTTTAATGATAGTGATTATCTTTCGCTGTTTAATCAAAATAACGATATTTTAAAATCTTCATTGCTAACACAAAAAGACTTACGTATTCGTCCTGGAGAATCTATTTCTTTAGATATGCCAATGGAGAAAGAAACAGAATTTGTTGCAATAGCAGTAATGTTTCACACTCCTGATGAAATTAAAAATAACTGGCGTATTGTTATTCCTAAAAATGAACTTGATCCTGATAAAGCACGAAAAATTGAGTTAGCTGAAAATACACTAACATTACAACCTTTGGATAAAAAATAACGATGCCACAACCCTCTCTTTATGAAATGCTAACGGGATATTTTTCTGGAGGATTGCCTGTAGATGCCATCTCCGAAGAAGACCAAGTTATTTTATCTGTTATGGATAATATTCGTCGAATATTAAACTCACGAGCAGGAACATTAAAACATCTACCTGATTATGGCTTACCCGATATGAGCAAACTTATTCAAGGATTACCAGGAAGTTCACATAAAGTAATGGCAATATTATCAAAAACATTACTCAAGTATGAACCTAGAATAAAATCAGTAACACTAGGTATATTACCTGAAAATGAATTTGGAAAATTATGTTATTCTTTAGATATTGAATTACATGAAAGAGGGCTTATACGTTATGGCACTGAATTTTCTCCTGATGGACGAATATTTCTCCATCATTTAAAAAAACAATTTAACTTATCGTAAATATATTTCCATTCATTTTATTCTTAGCCTATTTTCCTTTGTTTAACTTTATCTTATAGCATTTAGACCTTAAATTAACTTGAGGCTTCTATGAACTCTTACTTAGACTCACTTCCTGTTGGAGGTGATCCTCGTGTATTTAATCAATTTCTTAATATTAAAGAGGAACTTGATAAACGCTTTCATCCAGCACGCCCTGATATTAATTGGCAATATGTCCATGAATTGTGTATTTCTTTATTTAATCAAAATGGTGTTGATCTTCAAACAGCAGCTTGGTTTGTTTTATCTCGTCAGCAACAGTCTGGATTAGATGGTTTAAATGAAGGCCTTTATCTAACCCATAAAATATTAACTCAGTATTGGCAAACATTATGGCCTGTACAAACACATACTCGTATTAATATTCTTTCTACATTAAGCCAACAATTAATTTCTGGCATTCGAGGAACAACATTTGTTTATACTGACTTACCTATTCTTTATCAAATTGAAGAGTTATTAAAAAATATTAATCATCACCTTCAAACATTAGAAATAAAACATCTTATCCAGTTTGATTATTTACAAAATTTAATTATCACCCAAGCGAGACAACTAGAAAATGCAGATACATTAGATAATAATTTTTATTCACCTGATTTATCACCTATTATTAATAAAGAAGAAAACAATCAACCTCAAACTGCTGAATCAGCATTATCTACATCCCCTCATTTAACTGAAAAGACCATACCACCTAAAACCTATATCTCCCCATCTATTGCATTACAAACACCAGCTAAAAAAAACAACCATCAAGAATTATGGAAAGGTATTTTAATTGGCACATTAACCAGTAGTTTATTTTTTGTTATCCTATTTTATTTTTGGTTATCTGAATTAAAAAATAACAATCTGACAGATGCTTTTCCTTATATTCCAACTATTAATGCACATGCAGGCTCTCTTATTGAACAGCAAACTGCAAATGGTAAAAATATAACAAAAATACTCAATTCTGAGCAGATTGACGTGATACAACAACGTTTAGATGAACTCGCATTACTTTCTCCCACATGGGCACAGAGTTATGGACTTGAAGTAATCAGTTATTTGAATGAGCAGTATGAAGATAATCCAGAGCTTTTATCATTTACGCAGCTTTGGAAAAATAATTTAAAAATAAATGCCACCACGGATGAACAACTCAATCAATGGTCTAAAGGCATGGCTGAACTCGACGGATTAAGCCAACGATTAGATAGTTTTGATGGTAACCCTAAAAATTATATTACTGGCTCTGAGTTAAAATCTATCATTTTCAAAGCTCGCCAACATTTCAATCAAGCTAAGCCTTTAGAGGAAGAGTTACGCTTACTTGAAAAACAACCAACACAAAATGCAGTTTCAGACTATGAATATCAACAAATAGACAATCATTTTAAACAACTATTAAATCGATATTCGTTATTACACTCTAAATAAGAATATATCACTATATTTTTATAAGAGATTAAACTCTAAAATAAAGAACATAAAGAAAAGAATACTCACTTTCTATAATGACTCCCCCTATTTTATTAAAAGGGAGAGTCATTAACGGAAATACTATTATTATATTAGAAAGAATAACCGATATTTACCCATCCCGTATAATCTGTTCTATCCGAATTCGCTTCACCACTAATACGGACATCAGAAGTAAAACCATTCTCACTGACTAATGACATACCTGCATCAAATGAACCTGACGTTGATTTATCTTTCGTTGTCACTCGAACAGAATTAGCATTAGGAACTTGCTGATCGATTTTAATTTCATCTCCATATAATGTTTGGTGGATACCTAAATTTAAATAAGGTTTAAGCAATGTTTCGTTTGTTAGCGGATAACGTCCATCAAAACGTAACTTAGCATTAACCATCAGCGCTTGCCCATTATAGTTTTTATAATGAGTATCTATTAAATCATAATCAGCATTATGAGAAGATACTGTATAACCTTCACGTTGTTGCCAAATATGAGTTACCCCTAACATTGGTGTGATTTTATAGTTACGGTTTATATCCCAACTTTTACCTGTTGAAATATCGGTATAAAGGCCATTACTAACGTAATCTGCACTTTGACTTCCTATACCTGAATAGTGATTACTATCGGTATAATCGGTCTTACTTCGAAACCATGTTGTTGTTGCTGTTGCAAATATGTCATTTTCAAATGTCATTCCACCTTGCATACCTAACATAAAGGTATTTACATCTTCTTTACGCCCATCGGAAGTACCATTAAAGCTGGTCTTTGCTTTTTCATATCCACCATGCCAGCCAAGATTAAAGGTTTCAAATTGATGGTCTTGACCTAATAACACACCATAACGATGACCGCTATAACCAGATGAAACTTGATCTCGACGATAATCTCCTGCATAAGGTGTAATAAACATACAGTTATTAGCATCTATTTTTTCATTACATCCTTCTCGAATAAATTGTTCATTTAAACGCGAAGAAATAATATTTGAAGCTTGTGTCATTGAAGAGCGCTGTACTAAAGCAGAAACACCTGCATGAGAAACATTAGGGGCATAAACTAATGTGGCTGTTCCTAAATCACCACTGCCATTACTGGTATGAATGACTTTAAAATCTTGGTTAATACCTGAGAACGTATTAATTTCACCGTTTACCATTGCAGATTGATTATTAGTGATATCATAAGCTAAAGAATCAAGCGCATAGCCTTTGCCATATTCAAATCCGTCCTCTTTTTGCCCTGGCATAAAGATAAGATCCGCCCCTTTATTACCATTACCTAGAACAATAGATCCTCCGTTACTTACTGCCCACGGATTTTCTGAACCTAGCGTCATCATGTAGCTTTCTATATTCACGACAGAGCCATCAGCCATCACTTCATAAGCGTGTTCAGTACCGTTAGCCGATGTTGAAACAAAAATACGCCCTTGAGATTGAATAACGGCTTGACCATTTACAACATTAATACCATATGCCTTTGCATTATCTTCAGCTTGGGCATCCACATTAATAGTGCCATTATTACGAATAATAACATTATCACCTTCAGTATATATACCACTTGCTACTGATGTTTTGCCTGATGCAGAAACATTCATTTGGCCGTTATTTGTCATTACATGGGTTGGATTACTGGGATTATTATGATCAGGTGCAACATTAGGATTGCCTTTAATGGTATGTAAGCCTGATGCATTCGCAATACCTTGTTCACTTTGTGCATGAACGTTTAATTCACCATTATTAGTCAATCCATTTGCTGAATTAGTATAAATTCCTTGTGCTGTTGCACTTTTTTTAGCGTCGGCAACAACGGTCATTTTACCTTCATTAATTAATGCCATATGATCACCATAACGATCATATGGATTATCAGAAAAAGATAACCCCGCATTAATCCCTGTCGCTTGAGCATCACCTTGATGGCTTTTGCTTGTTACATCAACACTCCCCTGATTGCGTATTGTTGACCAATAAGCATCCGAAGCTTGTAACCCATTTGCCACAGACAGTTCATTTTGGCTCGTGGATGAAACGACAACACTACCACCACTTTTATTGGTAAATGTTCCTGATTTAACTAACACACCACTGGCTCTGGCATCACCCCTTGTGGGTGCTATCGTTAACATCATTTTACCGCTATTAACGGCATCAACAGGGTGACCTTCTGTATTAGCCGTTAAATCTGACAATTGAAATTCATTCGTATTCTTATCCGTTATAACTTCAATTGTGCCACTGTTATTTGGCTTTTCAGAAAAATGATACGTTTGATTTGCGTAAGCGTTACCACTAATAATAAGAGCTGTAGCAATTGCAGACAAACGCCACATAGTTTGGTTCTTCATCATTTACCTCTAAATCAAGATATTTATTGTTTGATTAAAATATTTTTACTTCATTAGAAATTAATAACGAAGCCAACTTTGGCGAAAATATCTTCTTTATCTCCCCAAGACCATTCGTTTCCTTTATGTGCTTTTTGATCTTTAAATTGTAAATCAGCTAATAAAGAGAATGTTGGGTTAAATGGAATTTCGGTATACAGTGCATAGTTATTATAGTTATAACCACTACCATCATGAGTACGAATACTGCCTATTTCCCAACGTAATTCAAGATAAGTATTATTAGCAAATCGATATTGTACTAATGGACGAACAGCAGATTCACGCCATCTAAAATCATTATCTTCAGCGTGATAATAAACTTTAGCTCCCATATTAAAATTATCGGTTAAACGATAAAGATATAAAGGTTCGGTTTCAATATAAGCACCACGATCTGCTCGATCAATCCAGCCTATTTCTGTATTTAGATGCAAGAAGTTACGACCAAAACCTAGATTAATTTCAGGACGGATGTGATACATCTGTTTTTCAGCAGAATCTTTGGCATCACCAATATGTTCATAACCTAACTCTACGCCATAACTAAAATTTTCATTAATCCAATTTATATATTTAGGTAAAAGTTGAATTTCGGTAAACGTATCACGACGAATACGATTGCCTCCTGAACCGACATATTTGTTATTATCAGCCGTATCATAAATCGTTGTTTCACGAATAACATAACCCATACTTAATTTATCAGTGATACGAGTAGAACCATCAGCAATAACAAAAGTACTTAATAATTGTCCGGGATGTTTTGAGAATTTAATATTCTCATATTCATATCCTGTAAATACACGAGTTCTTTTTGGCGCTGAATTTTGGCGTGTTGCATCATCATCAACAAATATAATATCGCCAAAACTACGAGAAACACCAAATAAGTCTAAATTGGAATTTCGAATACTCGTTGTATTTTCTTGATTATTGAGGATCGGTTTTTCTATTTGCTGTTCTGCTAATGCTGTATTTGATGCCATCAGCAACGCAACAGGAAGAATGATCTTTTTCATGCTCTGGTAATCCTTGTCAATTCATAACTAACTTCCCCTAATTCTTCAATAATAAGACGGAATCAAGGGGAGTTATCGCGTGTTTTACTGCATGGAAGAACTATTGATGACATTCATATTTTTGTAATTATTCGGTACAAAGCCTTGATATAACATTTCTAAATCTTTGAGATGCCCCTGACTTTCTAAATAAGTTTTAACATCATCATTAATTTCTTTAGACATAATCGCGGCAACAAACATCCCAACATCCAGTGATAAGATGTTTTGAGTCATATTGCCTTTATTATCAACAGCGTCATACCATCCGTATGGAGATTGAATATTAGGATAAACTTGTTTGAGTTTTTTCAGCGCACTAATTGCACCTTCAGGATCGACAATATAAGACAACGCAATAGCATGAGGTGTTCCTGTATTACCATCTTCAATAACATTATTAAAACGAACTTTACTTTCTGAAAGTGCCGGAACACCAAAAGAGTGGTAACCATTATCAATTCGAGCTGATGAGGAAACCATTGGAATACCGTGTTTAGCAGCGTAGATCTTTTGAATTAATGTATGATCTTCAACAATCTTATAATCTGGCATGAGTTCTTTTTCATTTAGCCAAATTTGGGGCATCATCATTTGGAAATAGGCGCCATCCCATGTTAACAATGGATTATATATTTTATCGTTAATTTTATAATGCTGAGTATAGAGCTCCATTTTATGGAATGCACTTTCAGGGATAGCATTAGCACCTAAATCTTTGGTATCTAAAATAGCCCAAATAACAGCCGCACGACTTTCATTTCCTTTTCTATCAAGATGATAACCTAGAAATGCATTATTCTTTGTTGACCAACCTGACGACATTAATCCTTTATTTTCATCATATAACGCAACCCACCCCTCTCTTTGCCCATCAAGAATGGCTTGAATACGTTTTACAATTTCTTGTTTATCTGGATCTGGCGAGTTCATAAAAGCCCCAGCCACTGCCATCAACGCAAAAGAAAAGTTGCCATTATCTACTGCAGGTACAATCTCATCAGGGTTTTTAACTAATTTATTATCACGAATATCATAAGGCCAATAAAACAAACCTTTCCATTTAGGTGCTTGTTCCATGGTGGTCAATGTCTCTTTGATTCGCTCTACCGCATCTTTATTCCCAGTTTTAGCTGACTGAGTTAACACATTGAGATATAAACCAATCTCTGTCGTATTTGTATAATATCCAGGAACGACAGTATTACTTTCAATTCTTATGGTGTCATAAGGTACTTTGACATATTTATCAACACCGACTCCATCACGAAAAAAATTAAGATTATTTTGAAATTCTTCTTCAAAACCCGCTGGGTATAAATGTTCAGCAACTTTGATTTCATTAATAACAACGTTATTGGCTAAAGATTGCGTGCTAAAAGCCAGCAATAGGGAAGCGAGAAGCATCGAACCATTCTTAGTCATATCATTTTGCCTTCTAAGCGAAACTCATTATCAAATCGTAGAAACGTTTCTATAATCATCTCACTAATGATGCTTGGTCAAGTCAATTTATCATCATTTATTTAAAATGTGACGAGTAGTGTATTTTTATATATATTTCAGATACCAAAATTAACAAATAAAAATTAATCAATAAAATACAATAAGTTACATTAGATCATCATTCTTAATGTGATGAATATCCCGAATTAAATCGGTCAAGTAAATTACAGTTGACAGGATTTATTAAGCATTCATAATCTATAGAAACGTTTCAATGAAATGCGGAGTGTAGTGATGGCAGGCGTCACATTAACCAACGTCAATAAAATCTATCCAAATGGTACACATGTACTTCATGATATTAATTTGGATATCAAAGACGGTGAATTTATGGTCATCGTTGGTCCATCTGGTTGTGCAAAATCCACAATGCTAAGAATGATCGCAGGGCTTGAAGCAATATCATCCGGTGAGCTGCGTATTGCTGATAATATCTGTAATGATATGCCTCCTAAAGATCGGGGGATTGCAATGGTTTTTCAAAACTACGCACTCTACCCGCACATGACTGCTTATGAAAATATGTCTTTTGGTCTACGTGTTTCTAAAAAATCAAAAGAAGAAATCACCAAACGTGTTTCTGAGGCAGCAGAACTACTTGAAATAACAGAACTTTTAAAACGTAAACCTAAAGAAATGTCTGGCGGTCAGTGTCAAAGAGTCGCATTAGGTAGAGCAATGGTGAGAAAACCGGCTGTATTTCTTTTTGACGAGCCACTATCAAACCTTGATGCTAAGCTCAGAGTGTCTATGCGATTACGAATAAGTAAATTACATCAACAACTTCGTGAAGCTGGCAAGCCTGCAACGATGATTTATGTTACTCATGATCAAATAGAAGCCATGACAATGGGAGAACGTGTTTGCATTTTACGTAAAGGACGTATTATGCAAGTTGATCATCCTTTAAACGTTTATCACCATCCCAAAAATAAATTTGTTGCTGAATTTATTGGTTCTCCACCAATGAATATTATATCAGGACAAGTTATTCAACATCAGAATCAACTCGCTATTCAATGTGATGGAAATATCTTCATTTTACCGACAGAGAAACAAGAAAAAGCAAAAGCCTATATCAATAAAGAGATCTATTTAGGAATTAGGCCTGAAGATATTAAAGTCATTGAGAAAATTGAAAATAATTGTTTATCAACTTCAATTCTTCGTGTTGATGCTATGGGTTCAGATGAATTTATTTATTTTCATCTAGCAAATAATGAAGTTATTTGTAAACGCCCTAATCCAGAAATAGAAATAGATAAATCAAAAAACTGTAGCTTCCATTTTAATATGGATAAATGCCATCTCTTCGATAAAGAGAACGAACAGAATATTTTTTACACTTAGTATTATCAGGATGAGTAACATGACAATTAAGCCAGTTAATAATGTGGTCTATAGTAAAAAAAACGCACTGCTCACATTTAATTTTATGCCAGGCCAAATGCTTAAAAATATTATGGCGGGTAATATTATGCTCAACCTCTTTGAGACACCAAGATTAGATACCGCAATTAGCAATATCTATCTTCGTGAGTTGAGCGATAATCATATTATTTCTACTACGCCACTTTTAACGAGTCATGCTAAAACTCAATTAAGTAAAGATACACAAGATAATATAACTTGGCATATTGAAACTGAGAAATTTATTGCCTCGGTTACACTTTCTTTATCCGAAGATCCCGAAAATATTTATTATTACTCTGTTAATGTAAAAAATATCAGTAATACCTCCCTTACTTTCGATCTAATTTATGGACAAGACCTTTCCTTATCCGATAGTGGTGCAACAAAAACAAATGAATCATATTGCAGCCAATATCTTGATCATAAAATATTTAATGTAGAAAATTACGGATATATTACGTCTTCACGCCAAAATTTGCCTCAAAGTAGTGGTAACCCGTTACTACAATTAGGAAGTTTTTCTCCCGTCGTTGCTTATTCAACTGATGGCTATCAGTTTTTTGGTAAGCAATCTAAATTTACGCATCAGCCAATCATAACAAAAGAGCTTACATTAGCGAATGAGAACTATCAGTATGAAATGGCCTTTATTGCCTTACAATTAAAACCCCTAGAGCTAGCCCCTCAAGAAGGATCTGACCAAGTATTCTATGGCTATTATGTTGCCAATCAGCCTGAAGCAAATATTGAACAACCTATTAGCATAAAGAAAATTACAGACAGCTATTACAAACCAGAAATTGATAATTCGACAAAATTTAGCGAAAAAACAGACGTTATATTTAATGTTCAACCATTATCAGGCGATAAACTAACACCTCAAGAACTTGATATTTTATTTCCTGGTGAAAAAAGCTTTGAGGAAAATGAACAGGGTGAATTACTCTCATTCTTCCAAAAAGAGGGACGCCATTACATTACGCTCGCTGATAAAGAACATTATCAAGAGCGAGCAACAGGACATATAATTTCATCAGGCAATAATCTTAATTTTAAAAATTCAATTATGAATTCAACACACTATATTTATGGTGTTTTTAATTCACATCTGACACTAGGAAACACTTCATTTAATAAATTACTTGGTACTAATCGTAATTTTTTAAATTTCTTTAAAAGTAGTGGTCAACGCATTCAAGTTAAATTGAATAATCAGTACCATTTACTTGCTATGCCTTCTGCCTATGAGGTTGGGTTTAACTTTTCCCGTTGGGTTTATAAATTATCAGAAGGGATGATTGAGATCCTCGCTTTCGCTAGCCATGATGAACCTATTATCCAACTTGATATTAAACTTCACAATTTTGCTCAAGCTGTAGATGTTATTGTGAGTCACCCGCTTATTATGGGAAATCAAGAAGAAGAGTCTATTATTCAAGTTTCCGCACCAAGTGAAGACAACAATATACTCATTACAAGTGCAAATAATCCTAATGCCCCCCTCTTTAGTTTGAGTTATAGCTCAGAATTTACGGATATTGAACACTATATTGATGTTGAAACCAATTCTGTTCAATATCTTATGCTTAAAGGCCAAATTCACCACCAAGCTAGCCTTGTCTTTGGCGGTAAAAATAATCAAGTTGACACATTAGGTAAGTGGTTATCGTTTGCAACAGAAGTCGTCAATTACGAAAACCAGCAAGATGAGTTATTAAACCATTTCTCCATTGAGTTTTCGAAAAAACCAAGAGATGCACAGAGGCTAAATCATACACTACATTGGTTTACACATAATGCATTGGTTCACTACAGTTCACCACATGGGCTTGAACAACCATCAGGCGCAGCTTGGGGAACTCGTGATGTATCACAAGGACCTATTGAATTCTTTATGTCATTAGGTCGCTATCAACATGTTGAGCACATTTTATGTGAGATGTATAGCCACCAATATTTAGAAACAGGTAATTGGCCACAATGGTTTATGTTTGATAATTATGCACATATTCAACAACAAGAATCTCATGGTGACGTCGTTATTTGGCCATTAAAAGCATTGGCTGATTACCTATTAGCTACAAATAATGTCGATATCCTGAATAAAGAATTACCTTATACCAGCATTGACAATAAATTTACTTTTACAACTCAAAAAGAGACGTTACTACAGCATATTTATCGTCAACTTGAACATGTTATTGAGCATTTGGTGCCAGGAACTCATCTGTCTAGCTATGGTGATGGTGATTGGGATGATACCCTCCAACCAGCAAATAACTCATTGCGTAAAAATATGGTGAGTGGTTGGACTATTCCGCTGACATTACAAACATTTAAATTAATAATGAAAGCGCTCGCAAATCATCCTTCATTTGCAGATTTACTCAAAAGAATTAATGACCTCTTTATTAAGATGGAAGCGGATTATCATAAATACCTAATTAAAGATGGTGTTATTAGTGGCTTTATTCATTTTAATAAAAATGATGTGGAATATTTATTACATCCTTCTGATGTTAAAACAAATATTAAATACCGCTTATTACCGGCTAATCGTTCAATTATTTCTGAATCATTTGATAAAGAAATGGCACAGAAACATATAAAAATTATCCTTGATAATTTACTTTATCCTGATGGTGTTCGCCTTATGGATAAAACAGCACAATATAAAGCAGGACGCCAAAGTTATTTTAAACGTGCGGAACTGGCTGCAAATCTAGGTCGTGAAGTTGGATTACAATATTGCCATGCTCATATCCGTTTTATCGAAGCACTTTGTAAGATGGGAATGGCAAAAGAGCTATTTGAAAATCTCTTTAAAATTTCACCAATTGGTATCAAAGAAAACGTGCCGAATGCAGAACTACGACAAGCAAATAGCTATTTCTCTAGCTCTGATGCAAAATTTAATGATCGTTACCAAGCCTATGATAATTTTGAGCAATTAAAATCAGGAAAAGTTGCTGCAAAAGGTGGTTGGCGTATCTATTCCAGCGGTCCTGGGATTTATATTAACCAAATTATTTCTAATGTTTTAGGCCTTCGTTATGAATTTGGTGATTTACTGTTAGATCCTGTTATTAGTAAAGAATTTGGTGATATTAGCCTTAATTTCCAACTGTATGGAAAAGCGGTTGTGATTAATATTTATCCTAACGAAGATGAATACACACCTAAACGCGTCATACTTAATCAACAAATAGTAGACTTTACATTACAAAATAACCCTTATCGTACAGGTGGCGTTTTAATCAAGAATTCAGATGTTATGGCTTATTTATTGGATAACAACACACTTGATATTTATCTATAAATATCAAAGTAAAGCTTAGAATTTGGCTCTTGCTACTCATCGCAAGAGCCGACTAAGTGGTATATTTACGTATTGTGTGTTTATTTTTTGAGGGATGAAGATGAGTGTTACCATAAAAGATGTCGCTAAAAAAGCAAATGTTTCAATCTCTACAGTATCTTACGCTATAAATGGCAGCCCAAAAATTACTGAAAAAACACGCCTATATGTACTGAAAATAGCAAAAGAGATGAATTACATTGCCAATAGCAATGCCAAAATGCTTAAAACTAAACGTAGTGGTGCTATAGGCCTCTTTTTTAACTCTTGGTTTGGGCCTATCTACAGTGAATTAGTCCGAGGCATTCAAGAGCAAACACACAGTGAACAATATGATTTAGTTGCATGCAGTCTTTATGGTGGTGAACAATCAACCGCTCATAAATATTTACGTGAACGTATTGTTGATGGTGCCATTATTTTATCTAGCTCATTTGATAATGAATTTATAAAATCTATCGCATCTGAAAATTTGCCAGTAGTTGTATTAGATAGAGAATTAAAAAGCCCCCATATTTATAGCGTATTGATTGATAACTTTGGTGGTGCCTTCAAGGCTGTTAACGCATTAGTAAATGCAGGTGCAACAGAGATTACCTTTTTTAGTGGCCCTGAAGGTTCTTATGATAATCAAAAACGTTTAGACGGTTTTATTGCTGCACTAGGTTATAACCGTATACCTTTAAATCCTGGTCTTATTATTCATTCAAATTTTACCGAAGCAGATGCTTACCAAAAAATGAATGCATTAATTGAGGCAGGTAAAATGCCTTCTGCCATATTTTCTGCTAATGATGAAATGGCAATCGGTATTTTAAGGGCGGCGAAAGAACATAACATTCAAATTCCTGATCAATTAAAAATTGTAGGTTTTGATAATATTTATGCATCAAATATTTTAACACCTGCACTAACAACAATAGATCATCATAAATATGAAATGGGTGTTCTCTCAGCAAAGGTTTTATTAAAAGCAATTAGAGAAGAAAGCAATATTGATGAAGTCACTTTTCTTCCTACAGAATTAATAGAACGTGAAACGCTTTAATTTATTTTAATCTCATCAGGATCACAGTTTATGAAATTAGTTTGTTTAATTACGGCTGCACTATTCTCTTTTGCAACGGTTGCAGCAGAAAGATTAGAAATTATGGTTCCAAGTGGGAATTATGTTTCTTTTATTCGTAATACTGTTGTTCCTGAATTTAAAAAACAACATCCAAATGTTGAACTTGTTGTCTCTAATGATGAGCAACTTGATACACGAATGGCGGCGGGTGATAATCCCAATATTTATATTGGTGTTTATGGTTATCAGCCAGCCCATTTAGCCAAATTAGGAAAACTTGCCTATTTAGATAAATTTGATGGCTTCAATGAATTAATAAGTCGTATTGACAGTCATTTTTTACATCAAAATTTTGGTCGTACTTATTATATTCCTTGGAATGCGACCACTCAGATGATGATTTATAATAAAGCACTATTTATTGAGGCGGGATTAGATCCAAACTCCCCACCCGAAACGTGGGATGAATTTCTAATTGCAGCAGAAAAAATATCTTCTCTTCCTACCAGAAAAGACGGTAATAAGGTTTATGGTACCGTTTTTTGGAATGATGTATTGTCCTTTGGTAGCTGGTATTGGAACCTACTTGCACCTATTTATTACAACGTTAATCAGGGCAATTTTCAGTTACTCAATAAATACGGTACTGATGTTGTTTTTGATAAACCTGAAGCACATATGGCTGAATTTATTACCCTGATGCAACGAGCACAAAAATATGCGCCGCCAACAATGGAAAAGAGCTTTTTTTCTCGAAATATCGGTATGTGGTTGCAATTTGGTTTTGGATGGAAGGCATCATTAACTACAGCTGCAGGAAACCCCATGGTAATTGGTGATGATGTGGGTATTGCTCCTATTCCCGTCATGAAAAAAGGAGATATTCATTATTCAATCCTAGATGGTAGAGCAATTATGGTTTTTAAAAACACATCAGAGAAAGAAAATTTAAGCTGGGATTTAATTAATTTATTAATGCGTGATGATATTAATTTAAAAGCCAATATTGAATTAGGTCAGTTGCCAACGTTAAAAACATTAAAAGAACATGATTATTTTCAAAGTGATGAAGCAAAACCCTTTGTTAAACAACTTGATAATGCATTATTAAGTGAACCTCATGCTAAAGTTACTGATATTGCAGAAATTTTCTTATCAAACTATGCAAGAGTTGTATTAAAAAATGAATTAACACCAGAGCAAGCTGTTAATCAATCGGCCAAAACTGCACGTGAAATATTAAACGACAAATAGAGTATTCTATTTTTATCAAAAAAAAATTTAAACTATTACGATAATTTAAATAATACAATACTAATAACTTAGTGTTTTTCTAAGGAATCGACATGAAAAACAAGAATATTTTAGTGGGATATCTATTCCTATTTCCCTGGATAATCTATTTTGTTGTCTTTATTTTATATCCATTTTTCCTATCTTTTCAAAATAGCTTTCTCGATATTAATGTATTAACACCAGAAAACACCCAATTTGTTGGAATAAAAAACTGGGTAGAAGTTTCAACCGATGGCTTATTTTGGAAATCAATATTTAATGTTATTTTCAATCAAGTTATTTTTGTTTTTCTC
This sequence comes from Proteus sp. G2669, assembly GCF_009915245.1. NCBI lineage: Bacteria > Pseudomonadati > Pseudomonadota > Gammaproteobacteria > Enterobacterales > Morganellaceae > Proteus > Proteus sp. G2669. The sequence goes on from NZ_JAABLX010000036.1 coordinate 20,003, forward strand.
ACGTTTATTGTCGCAATGGGAATGGCACTACTTCTTCATGAAGTCACTCATTTCGGTGGTGTTTTTAGAACGATTATGTTTATTCCTGTTATTACATCTATCACAGTAGCAATGATAATTTTTAATTTTATTTCAAGTCCAACGGGGCCAGTTCAAAGCCTCATGCTCGATTGGAATATTATTAACGCACCTGTTTTTTGGAAATTTGATGAATGGCTTCCAATGCCAATGATTGCTGTTTTTAGTACATGGAAATGGTTTGGTATTCAAATGATTATTTTTCTTGGCGGTATTGCTAGTATCAATCGTTCTCTTTATGAGGCAGCAGATATTGACGGAGCATCATGGTTAAGAAAAATGTGGAGTATTACGTTACCTTTATTAAAACCCCAAATTATTTTTGTGATGACCATTAATATTATTAACGGAATGCAGATGTTTGTCGAAGTCTTAATGAATTTTGATTTATCTGGTGGGCCTTATAATTCTGCTTTAACACCAGTGCTGTATTTATATAAAACAGGATTCTCTGATGTAAAAATGGGAATGGCATCAACAATAGGATTATTGCTAGCAACAATTATCTATATTTTCACTATGTTACAATTAAAACTAACTCAAGATAAGGAGCATAGATAATGCGTTTTAGTAAAAGAAATCTTATTATTTATAGCTTACTTATCATAGCAAGCTTAGTTGTACTTTATCCATTCTTCTTTATGATTATGAATTCATTTAAATCAGGAAGTGAGATAATTAATACCCCTAATGCCTTACCTAGTAAGTTCTCTTTTGATGGCTATATTGAAGCATTTAGAAGTTTAAATTTAGGACGTATCTTTTTTAATACTTTATTTATCTCTCTGACTGTGACGGTATCTAATACGCTTCTTTCATCAATGGTTGCATACGCTATTATTAAAATGAATTTACCTGGAAAAGAGTTCTGGCTAAAGTTAATCCTCACATCAATGATGGTGCCTGCAATTCTGTTTACCATTCCGACGTATATGATGTTGTATTCTTGGGATTGGATTAATACATTTCAAGCACTTATAGTTCCTGGAATGATTAGTGCCTATAATATCTTTTTATTAGTTCAATTCTTAAAGCAAGTTGATAATGCCTATATTGAAGCTGCACGTATCGATGGTGCGGGCGAAATAACAATCTTTTTTAAAATAGTATTACCGATGATCCGCCCTGCTCTCGCCACTGTCGCTATTTTAACCTTTATGGGAGCCTGGAATGATTTTATGGGCCCTCTGCTTTATGTACGTGATGATTCATTAATGACGCTTCAACTTGCACTTTTTAAATTTGTCAATGATGTTCCGACTGAAAATCTTGAACAACTGTGGGCAATGACAACCATGATTGCTATTCCCGTTGTTTTCATCTTTTTCTTTCTACAACGTAATTTCATTAAAGCTTTTACCGGTATTGGAGTTAAATAATTATGAGTGGAAGAAATAGCATTATCATATTAATCGCGCTTATTTTTATTGCCTATTTTACCGGTTGGTACAGTGTTTATCAAAAATCTAAACTTTATTATCATTTTGCTGAGCAACAATATGAGAAAGGTAATTATGTTTTAGCATTGAAAGGTATTAATAAAATTGAGCTTTATCCTGAAGATGATTATTTTGGTGGTTATCAAAATGTCATTGAAGCATGGAAAAATGGATTATTCGTTTTTTATCCTGATTTTTATTATCAAGCGCTAGAACGAAGCCAATCTATATTACAAAAATCAAGCAATAAAGAACTAAAGGATTTTATTTATACCTATATTGAAATTGATATTCGTTATATTCCAGAAGCTGCAACATGTTTATTATCTCGCTATAAAAAAGATAATAATAAAGAGGGTGAACATGAAATGACTCAATTTTTAAATGATGCATTCCCAGCTTATAAATGGCAAGCATCACCATTATTAATAAATGGTTGCCAAATAACTGAATAGTTCATATTCACTTAATCATAAAATGGAAAAAGCGATGAACAACATTTATCGAGATCCCACACAGCCAATTTCTGTTCGTATTATTAATTTATTAAACCAAATGTCATTAATGGAAAAAGTTGGTCAACTTTGCATGAATCCAATGCTAGAGTTTAAACAACACCAAGATAAATATAATGACCTTATTCGTCAAGGGCGTTGCGGTTCACGTATATTAGCTGACACAGCATGGGCAGGTAACGCGCCAGCTGAAATTATAAACCCAATAGAATTAAATGAAATTCAGCGAATTGCAATCGAAGAAAGCCGCTTAGGTATTCCTATCATTTTTGCCCGTGATGTTATTTATGGACAGGCAACGGTATTGCCCATTCCTTTAGCTCAAGCTGCATCATGGGATCCTCTTTGTGTCTCTGAAGCTTATCGTTATATTGCACGTGAAGCATCATCCCTTGGTATCCACTGGACATTTGCTCCAATGCTTGATATTGCTCGTGATCCACGTTGGGGCCGTGTTATTGAAACATTTGGTGAAGATCCTTATTTAACCAGTCAATTTGCAAAAGCAGTAGTAACGGGTTTTCAAGGAGCCGACCTTAGTCAACCGGATTCACTATTAGCATGTGCCAAGCATTTCGTCGGTTATGCGGCGGTTGAAGGTGGACGTGATTACGATACAACCGAGCTTTCTGAAAATACCCTACATAATGTGCATTTACCACCTTTTGAAGCCGCGATTAAAGCTGGTGTAGGTTCTGTAATGACAGGTTTTTGTGATCTTGGTGGCACACCTGTCAGCGCATCAACTCCACTTATTCGCCATTGGTTAAAATCACAACAAAACTTTAATGGATTAGTTGTCAGTGACTGGGGTTCAATTTCCGATTTAGCCTATTTTGGTATTGCAACTGATGCAACTGATGCAGCCAAACAAGCCATTATTGCAGGTATTGATATGGCAATGACTAATGAAGCCTACGAAGGTCATCTTGAAAAATTAATTGAAGATCAAAAAATCGATATTTCATTAATTAATGATGCCGTTTATCGTGTTTTACATTCAAAATTTAGTTGTGGATTATTTGAAAATCCTTATGTAGATGAAAATAAACATTTGACTACATTACGTCATCCTGAACACGTTAAAAAAGCACAAGTTTTGGCTGAAAAATGCATCGTGATGCTTAAAAATAAACATAATATATTGCCTCTAAATTCAACCCATAAACAAACTATTGCTGTCATTGGCCCACATGCCCATTCTCAACGTCAGCATTTAGGATCCTGGTGTTTAGATGGAAACGCAAATGATGTAATTTCTATTTATCAAGGCATAAAAAGTATCGAAAATAACTGCAATGTGATAACGGATAATAGCGAATTTAGTGATGAGATGATCGAATGTGCTCATCGTGCCGATATTGTTGTACTTTGTGTAGGTGAAAGCCATCGACGTACAGGAGAAGCTCGTAACATTGCCCAATTGCAACTCCCTCCAGGACAAGAAGAACTTATTAATGCGATAGGAGAAATAGGCAAACCACTTATTATTGTGCAATGCACAGGGCGTCCTATTCCATCAAAAGCGATAGAACAATATGCCGATGCTTTATTAATGAGCTGGCAACTAGGAACAGAAACAGGAAACAGTATTGCAAATATTTTATTTGGTCATACTAATCCTAGTGGAAAATTACCTATTACTGTGCCTAGAACAACAGGACAAATTCCAATATATTATGGTCGTAAGCAGTTAGGTAAAATGCGTGCTTATCAAGAATATCAACCGTATAAAGACAGTAGTGATACGCCTCTTTATCCTTTTGGCTTTGGGTTAAGTTATTCACAATTTAGTTATAGTCAACCTCACATTAAACATGCAGAAGTGAGCCAAGATAAACCACAACAAATTACGATTACACTATCAAACACCAGTAAAATTGCAGGTGCAGAAATAGTACAATGTTATATACGTCAACATGTTGCTTCAACATCGCGGCCTTTACGTGAATTAAAAGGCTTTGAGCGCGTATGGCTTGAACCTGGTGAATCAAAAGAAGTAATATTTACACTTACCGCTAAAGAATTATCATTTTTCAATATAAATAAAGTTATGGCCATGGAGTCTTCAATAATTACGGTATATGTTGGCAATGATAGCAATACAAACAATAGTATTGATTTTAAATTAATTTAAATTTCAATATTTCATGACCTCATACAAGATTTAAATATGATGTTTACAATAAAAAGATCACTGTTATCAACGTGATCTTTTTTATTTATAGATATCTCTCAATACTATCTCCAACATCATGATTTATTTAAATTTAAGCTCAATTAACCCTTATTAAGGGTAAGTTATTTTTCTCACCATAAGATGTGATAGATTAAATTTATAGTACATTATTACAATGCTATAAGCGTTAACACTTGAATTTCTTTATTAAAAATAAAATCCCTTAACTTGAGTTATTTATCACTATTCAAGCCAATATGGTATTATTATTTTTATTACTAATAAGTAATTAGCATATATTACGATAAAAATAGTAACTTATTGTTACGTAAACCCTCTGTAAATATACATATTATTTAATATAGTATTTCCCGTAAAAATTTAGACACACATAATAAGTACTTTATAAAACAATCATCTAATGATGATTTTATAACATAACTTTATATTTATAATAGTAAAAATAAGTATAACCACATAAAATAAACATATATTAAAAAGTAAATATTTAGGTTTATTCTTACTGAAAACTCATATCTGTGAAATATCATTATTTACATTCTGTTTCAATTATCAACACTAATAAATATTAATTTTTAATAAACTAATTGTAGTAGATTTTATTAATTATTTAGATTGTAAGGTGTTTGAATGAATATAAAAATGTTTGTTATTTCATTATTATTGGTTTCTTTTGGCGCACAAGCATTGATTATTAATGAAAATAATCCACCAGAATATCAATCTTTTAAATCAAATTATTCTGATATGATTGAGTTGGCTAATAAATCACGCTTGCCACATCGTGTTTTCTATACTTCACCAAGTACAGGTAGAAATGCGCTATGGTTTGATGCTGTTAAACACGGTGATTTAAATGAAGTTAAAAAGATGCTTGCTAATGGTCAAGATATTGAAGCAAAAGATACAGGTAGCTTAGACCAAACAGCACTAGGTTGGGCCGCATTTATTGGTGATGAGGAAATGGTTGATTATCTTATTTCTCAAGGTGCTAATTTATGGGCTACAGATAAAGGCGATGTTTATAATGTCTTTAAGTCAGCTGTATTAGGAAACAACGTTAATGTAGTCAAAAAAATTCACGCCCTAATGAGAAGTGATATTGAAATTAATAATCAAAGAGTAGAAAGTGATGGTGAAACCTTTATTATGATTGCTGCAAGCAATAATCGCATTGATATTGTAAAATATCTTATTTCTCAAGGTGCAGATGTTAATCTTGTTACCACAACACAAGATACATCACTATTTTCTTATAATCATAGTGCATTAAGCTATGCTTGCCAAAATAATCTTAAAGATATGCAGAGGCTACTGATTAGAAACGGTGCTATAAATCATAGAACCGGTACAACGTCCTGCCATTAAATACATAAATGCCATCTCATAATAAGATGGCATTTATGCTATTATTTATTAAGTTTTAATGAAGTATAACTTTAATTAAAACAATTAAAAATACAGTTTAATATATTTATCTGAACTCAATGTTAATAAAGATATTATAATACTATTTCTTCAAACTACCTTTTTCTTTCTAAATATTACAATCTCACTAGGTTGTGTTATTGATTCTCTATCTTCAAAAATCATAAAATCTGTTTTTTTAGCCTCTAAAATTAAGCTTTGAGGTGTAACACCCAGTATAAAAGAAATAGTAATCAATTGATCTACCGTTATTTTTAAATGCCCATCTTCTAATTGAGAATAATGTAATATGCTTATTCCCAACCTTTCAGACATTTCATTCTCTGTTATTTTCAATTGTCTTCTTATCATTTTTATTCTATTTCCAACTTTGGTGTTAATCATCCCATTGTTCTCCTTCTTTTATTAGATGATCATATCGATAAAACACCGAATTACAGTTTAAAAACGATCAAATCATAAACTGAAAATACTTAACCATTTGTTATTGAACACTCGTAACAGTACTTACTTTCACGAACTCTGTTAATAAGGTTATTCCGATATTTTAAATTTAAAGTAATTTACATTTCTATATGTTATTTTAATCTACATCATATTTAGAGTAACGCAATAGTATTAAATATCGAATTCGTAATCGACATGTAACTCAATATGTTAGATAGTTTTTATCTATTTTTTTCTTAGAAAAAAGGGCTTTATTCTAAAATAAAAACATATGGATATAATCAATAATTTATAGATAGATGTTTATCATTAATATAGAAGCTATAATACATCATAAAGATATCTCTATGTTATTATTTTTGTAACAATTTCATACTATATTAAAAAATTATAACTCAACAAATAAATAATAATTTTTTCAAATAACAACAATTAAAAACTGAATTAAAAATATTATAAATTAGTACAAACCTATCTAATATTTTTATTTTCATTTTTTATATCTTTACATTTTATTATATTCTTTATTTAACAGCATGATAATATTAACTATTATTAGTTTTATATCACTATTAATAATATTAATTATTTTTATTTTAAAATAAAGAAAAACAAAATATGCAATAGCAAAAATATCTTTTATAAAACTAGAAAACTAGAAAACACACTATCATAAATAGTTTTTATTTAAATTAATATTAATTAATAACCCCCCCCCAACAATCTACTTTTAGATTATTGGGAGTGCTTATTATTTATTTTCTTCGAATTCTTTTTTATTAAGCAGATAATAATATAATTCATTACTCCAATAAGACAACCCTAGAGGCTCACCGCAACGAATATGATCGTAAGTTTCATCTAATCGAATATCAGAGAAAACATAAAGCTCATTCGCTTTAGGTTTTATTATGGCTGATTTTATTATCTTCGCTGCTTCTTCAATATTATCAGGTAACTCATCAATAACTTTCCCTATAGATAAACAGCGTTCAACCTCTTCATCGACAGCATCTCGTAAATTATCAGCACCTGAAATTAACATCATATCAATTTCAACAGTATCTAATATTAAATAAGGCAATTTGTTTTTTTCTAAGAAACAAATTGTTTCCTGAATATCTTCGACAATATGACTTTTTACATCAGAAAAGAGAACTTCAAGAATGGATAAAAATTTCTTTAATCGTTTATATCCGGGTTCAAAATGACTGGTTACTGCATATAAAGGAAGATCTTGCTCTTCATCAATTTCGCATTCATCTTCATCAAAATCATCACTTTCTAATCCAGAGAAGATCAAAGACTCACATCGTTTAGGATCACCAGACATCAGAATTCGATGTATTAGAGGAACAGAGTAAGCCCATTCAGATAATCCATAAACAATATCAGGTCGATCATTATGATTACTAGGTTGATTAGAAATACTATATAAGTAAGAACGGTTAGCCATATAAATATCCTTATTCTATTATTAATTAATAATCCTTTATATTGAAGCAACAATAGCAGTTGCTCTTATTTTTATCAACTTACATTTTATTTAGAATAAATAGATAGTTATTTATTTAAATATCTAACTTATAAAAAAACAATATTATTTCATAACCCAAATAATATTTTCAATTAATTAAAACAATAAGTTTAGTTATGATTAAGTATATACAAAAAAAGCCCTCTACTAGAGGGCTTTTTAAACTATATGGATTAGAATCTGTAAAGACTAAATGGTTTTGGATCTAAAACAGGTTTTTTACCAAGTAACAAATCAGCTGTTAATTCTGCTGATACTGGGCTTTCTGTCATACCCCAACCTGTCGCTGTATTAATCACTAAGCCTGGATATTCTTTAACTTCTGAGATAATTGGATTTTCATCTGGTGCGATAGCCATTGCACCACTCCATTGATCAATTAATTTCGATTCTTTAAAGGCTGGGAATTCTGCTTTTAATTTTTCTAATGAAGCATTTAGCTCAGGTAAATCTGGCAGTGCTGTCATATTTCTAAATTGCTCAAACGGAGAAACTTCATCTAAATTCCAATGTGTTGATTGCATAAATGAATTGATTAATTGTTCATTTAAAGAAATATGCACAGGGAAATCAGGTAGTGCTAATAATGGCAGATATTTATAACCATAAGTGAAGGATTCTTTCACTACTGGAGCCACAATAACACGAGGAGAAGTTGCGTAAGTACCATCCGCTTGTTCACGGAAGAAAATACCGCCCGGTAAAGCAACGTTGCCACCCGGTGCTGTTGGTGATCCACTAATTAACTGTTGAGACTGATAGGCAGGCAGTGTTGGCACATCAACATTGAGATTTTGCATAAATAGGCGTGACCAAACACCACCAGCCACAACAACTTGAGAAGTTTTAATTGCACCTTTCTCTGTTACAACGTCAGAAATCACACCCGCTTGTGTTTCTAAGCCACGAGCCGCACATTGAGTGTAAATTCTAACGCCCATTTTTTTAGCGTATTCAGCCATAACGAAGGTTGCTACTTCAGGATCGAAGCTACCAGAATCTTCTTCAAAGCCTGCAATTTTCCAATCTGTTGTTGCACCGCGAAGACGTTGATTTAATTCAGCCCCTTCAATAATTCTGGTTTTAAATGGAATATCTGAGCCAACATTCTTACTTCTTTCATCAATCCATTTTCTTACGTTTACTAAATCTTCTTCATCAAGAGGAACTTCTACACGGCCTTGTGTACGATAAGTGGTATCAACACCTACTTTTGCATTCATTTCACGCCAGCGATATTTACCTAAATGGTGTAATAAGAATGTTTCGTCAGGCATTTTATAGCTAATTGCTTGACCGTAGAATCTAGAAGATTGCTCACCCGCGATATTACCTTTTTCTACAATCACAACAGATAAACCACGTTCCACAAGATTAATGGCCGTCATAATACCGAGAATACCCGCACCAATAACAACAACATCCGCTTGTTTTGGTAAAGCCCCTTCCGTACCTTCAACAAAACCATGTCTTGGTGTACCCGGAACAAAGCGCCCTTCGCGAGTTAACATTGGTGTTAAAATTCCCGCACCAGCCGCTACAGCCACGACTGTTCCACCAATGATAAATTTTCTTCTAGATATCGCCATTTTACTCGTTCCTTTTACTCAATGAATTATTAGCATTAAAACAATAACGATATCTTATTTCATTTGTAAACTATTAGTAAAGTATTTGTAAACTTTTTCATCTGTTTTTTTCTTAAAAATCCGTACTATTTAATTTACTTATACAAAGAAGGGGATTAATTATCATTTTGTTTTTTATCGATTATTTAAGTCAATTAAGTAAGATTAGAGCATATCAAACTAGTTGTTTTCTTGGTTTTTTCATTAATATATAAAATTTTCCACTATTAAAGTGCTACAACCCACTTGTTAAACATCACGTTATTACACATTCAAATTACAAATAAATAAGTTGAATTAAATAAATTGATTAACAAATAATCCACAAAATTACTAATGTTACTAAGATAATAAGTTGGGTATATAAAAAGGAGATAATGATAAGAAATATAACAATGGGCTGGTTATTTGATAGTGATTCAGAAGAAAATAAGGAGGTAGTTGAAATGACCATACTTAAGATTATATTTATCTCTTTGTATAACCAAATTTTAAGTGTTCATTTTTAAACCAATAACAAGATAAGTCTTTTTTTGATTATTTTTGTAAAATAGACCTTAATTTTTCCTTATAAATCAACGCTGTTACAATTTGAAACAAAATACACATTTTGTTACATATTAAAAATCCATGTACATTAGAACGAACTGGCTTTAGCGAGATTTCGGACATTTACGAAAGTAAATTGTATAAGTAAATACGCTTATTATAAGAAACGAAAGCAGTAAATATCGTGTGAACAATTATTTTACGCTAAGTCACTTATCCTACGAGGATACAATGCCCTTTCTCTCTGCCCCTTTCTTTACTTCCTTCCAAAATTACTTAAGCTACTCTTATCAAATCGCTGTGCGCACTGGCTGATTTTTATCGAAAGGACATCAACAAAATAATTTTGTTGAGAAACGATTACTCACTGTAAATTAAGGACTTGCCATGCCAACTCCATGCTATATCTCTATCGAAGGGAAAACCCAAGGTAACATCACTGCGGGTGCATTTACCGCAGAATCCGTCGGTAATATTTATGTTCAAGGCCACGAAGATGAAATGCTGGTGCAAGCATTCTCTCACGTAGTCACTGTGCCGACTGATCCACAATCGGGTCAGCCTTCAGGTCAACGTGCCCATAAACCATTCCGTTTTACTGTGGCATTAAACAAAGCCGTTCCCCTGCTGTATAACGCATTAGCCTCAGGCGAAATGCTGCCGAAAACCACCTTAAAATGGTATCGCACTTCGGTTGAAGGGAAACAAGAGCATTTCTTCACCACCACATTAACCGATGCGACTATCGTCAACATCGATTGCCAAATGCCACACTGCCAAGATCCAGCCAAATCAGACTTCACACAACTGATCGAAGTGTCTCTTTCTTATCGCAAAATTGATTGGGAACACACCGTTGCAGGCACGTCTGGCTCTGACGACTGGCGCGCCCCTCTCGAAGGTTAATCCTTCTTTTCACCTGCACGCCAAGGTGTGTGGGTGTTTCTTTGTATTTTCTTAATGGATAAAACAAGCGGTAGCTTGCTCAGTGGATATTGGAGCGAATGATGTTTGCGAAAGATAAAAAAAATAATCTCACCTCTCAGCTTGGTGGATTAAAAAAGAAGGCGCTCGATAAAGCGCAGGATCTAGCGATTGCTAAAGCAACATCGACACTTTCGGCCTCTACTCAGCAAGCCCTCGCTACAGCTCAAACGGCACAACAAGGACTTTCTCAAGCCTCATCAATGGCCTCTCAAGCCTCATCGCTTATTCCCGGTGGCGGTTTTGCCGGTGGAATAAATAACGACGATGTACCGGGGCTTACCTTCTCTGAAGGGTTGGCTAAAAATAAAGCCTATGCACAACTGTTAGATTCGCTATTAGGCGCGGTATCGCCTTCTGGTTTGGTTTTCACCTGCCAAATTGCTGGCTTGCCTGAAAGTACCTTTCAAGTCACTGAATTTAATTTAAACGAAGGGTTATCACGTTTATTTTCGCTGTCCATTAGCGCAGTCACCACTTTACCTTTTATCGATTTTCAATCGCTATTGGGTGTGGCGTCCTCATTAACCGTAAAGCGTAATGGCAAAGAAATCCGTACTGTACGCGGGATCTTAGCCGGTGCCGTACAAGGCAATACAGACGGTGTAAAAACGTGGTATCACTTCGATATTCGCCCTGAAATGTGGGTCATGACCCTAAATCAAGACAGCCGTATTTTCCAGCATAAAAAAGTGCCTGAGATTTTAAAAACGCTGTTGGAAGAAGCCCATATCAAAGCAGACAGCAAATTTTACCGTGATGATTTACACCAAAAACGCCCTTATACCACGCAAAAACGGGAATCTGCCTATGCGTTTTGGTGCCGTTTAGCCTTTGAAGAAGGAATTAATTTTTGGTTTGAAGAGAACCAACTGTTTTATAGCGATGAACATATGGGCATGACGGCAGGCATTCACCTGACCTATAACCCGCAAGCTGAAAGTGATATTACAGATAGCACGGCGACCACATGGCAATACGGCGAATATCTCTGTGTGGATGAAACCATTCAAAAAGACAATAACTTTATCCGCCCTTCTTACCCATTAGCGCATCAAGCCAAATTAGAAAAAGGCGGCCAACATAGTGTGTTCGAAAGCTATGGACGCTTTCAAGAAGATGCACAAGGTGCCCCTTTCACTGCCATTCGTTTTGAACAACTGCGCAACGGCAGTCGAGTTGGACGCGCCAGCACCAACTGTTTTGCCTTAATGCCGGGCAAGATTTTCTCGCTGAGCAATCACCCTAGTTTAATGATGAATGATAACTGGCAAGTTATTCAGGTTTCGCATCATGGCGTCCAACCCTTGGCAGATAACAGCGGTGGCGAAGGTACACAGCTTTCTAATAGCGTCGAATTTATTCCCGGCACACAAGAATGGCGACCGCCACATCATTACAAACCGACGGCGGATGGCGATGAAGTTGCCACGGTAGTAGGCCCTCCCGGTGAAGAAATTTACGTCAACGAAGTGGGTGCCGTAAAAGTCTATTTTCATTGGGATCGCTATGGCAAGCCCGATCACAGTGCCTCGTGCTGGGTGCGTGTAGCGATGGGTTGGAATGGCAATGGCTATGGTTTTTCTGCTGTACCGCGTATCGGGCAAGAGGTGATTGTCTCTTATCTTAATGGCGATATTGATAGACCGATTATTACAGGGTGCACCTATAACGGTCGCAACGCACCCCCGCTGAAATTCCCTGAAAATATGACCCGCACAACAATCAAAACCAAAACCCATAAAGGCGATGGTTTTAACGAACTGCGCTTTGAAGACGCGGGGGGTAAGCAGGAGATTTTTATTCATGCACAGAAGGATATGAATACGGTGGTACTCAACAATCGCACCACGCATGTACTCAATAGCCACGCTGAGATCATCGATAAAAATCAAGAGATGCAGGTAAAAGGTAATCGCACTGAAACTATCAATGAAAATAACACCGAAACCGTCGGTCAACATAAAAAAATCAGTGTGGGTAATACGTTAGCCATTGATGCAGGTGATGCCCTTGAACTGCGTTGCGGTGCCAGCGTGTTAAGAATGGATAGTGCAGGCCATATCACCATTAATGGGACAGAATTTAGTTTTGAAGCCTCAGGTCCGGTGCAGATCACGGGCAAAGATGTCGATATCAACTAGGGGTTTGGAATGCTAGCACACGTTATTAACCAGACTCCTTTCCCTCATTTTTCCTTTGAAAAACTAGGGTATAAAGATGAGCATTGGCAAACTATTGCGATAAAAGTCACTTGTGATTTTGATCCTCTCACGGGTATGTGTGACATTGCTGATGAGCAAAAACCGCTCATTATGGCGGATGTTTACCGCACAACGCCTGAAAATAGCAGTTTATTGCACGAAACAGATCTTGTGTCTTATAAACCCAATTCTGAAATTTATCTTGTGGGTACCGCTCGAACATTAGATGAAACGCCTTTAGCTCAGTGGGAAACCGAGCTCTCAATAGGTCAAATACACAAGAAGTTGACTATCAGTGGCCCTCGTTATTGGGAACATCACCATGATTGGCAATTAAGCTCTCCACAGCCCATTTCTGCCTTACCGCTTATTTATGAAAATACTTATGGTGGCAAGAATAGCCTTCTAGAAGCTTATGAGAAAAACCCTGTTGGTTTAGGTTGGTATGAAAGTCGCTATCTTGATAAAGCGCTTCAATACCCAGCGCCTCAAATTCACTATCCCTTTTCAGAGCAAGTATTTCAGCTGAATAAACCGTGGGAGGTTGCAGGCTATGGGCAATATAGTCGTTGGTGGCAACAACGATCACCATTTGCGGGTACCTATAAAGACAAATGGCTCAATCACATAAAACCTTATTATCCTGATGATTTTAAGTCTGATTTCTTTATGAGTACGCCCGTTGACCAACATCAACAAGGCTTTTTTGTGGGCAATGAACGCCTCTCACTGAGTGGCTTCTTTGCACAAACGCCTCGTGTAGATCTTGCTTTGCCTAATATTGGTTTTGTCGCCATTCCCCATTTGTCTCATTCAAAAACGCCCTATGAGTTATTAGCGCTAGACACAATATGTGTGTCGCTTGATGAACAAAAGCTCTACCTCACATGGCGTTATCGCCAATTGATCTCGACGATGGAAAGCACACTGCAACTTCAGGCTTATAAGTTGTAATAAGGATATTACTCATGACAAAAAAAATCGTCGGGAATAAAAATGCCGATTACTGCGTTATCGCCACTGGACCTGATGTTTGCCAAGTCGGCAATGTTGTTGTTCCTTTTGACAGTTTTCAGCAACTCAGTGCAGAAGAAACCTATGTTTCCACGGTACGCGTGAATGGTGTACCGACATTAACAGTGGGAAGTGTAATTAAAGGAACACAAGGAAATACGGGGTCTGGCATTATTTCTGGCACCAGTTTAGGACGTGGGAACTGCGTTATTACTAGTGGCTCGCCAACCGTGCGTTTTTGTGGCCAATCGGCGGCTTTTCATGGCTCTGACGTCATGATGAACAACAATAATGTACCAGGTCGCCTCTATTCTGAAGAAAAAGCGCTACAAAAAGCCAATGAAGCTACCGAGATTTCTGCTGAAGCACCGCCTGAAAAAAAACGTCCAGAGCAGATGTCCTATCAAGAACTGAAGCGCTTGATGGATGATACATACCATGAAGCGGAATTAATTGGCGGAGAAAATTTACCTGATACCACCATAGGCGCAGGAAAAGGCTTTTTAAATGGTTTAATTAGTTTGGCTGAAACCGTTGCCAAAGCCAATGCCGTCAGTGCCTCCTATCAAATGGAATCGCAAGCCTATGGTCCAGCAACATGGTTTATGTCAGAAGAAGGAAAACAACAATACGCAGAGACAATGACGTCACTTGCTCATGAAATGCGCAAAGAGGAAAACTTACCCCAATTTGAACGGCTAAAATACGACAACCAAGCACAAGAATCAGGTGCCTTAATAGAAGAAGTGGGTGAATACGTTTTTCTCACCAAAGCGGCAGCTGGCTTACTACAAAATGGCATTAAAGCATTACCTCGACTCATTCGAAAAGATCCACCTCCGCCGAAAGACGTCACGGTAATAACAAAACCGCAAGGCGAAAACAGTGCCAATATAAAACCCAATAAATCCTGCAACAATAAAGCGGTCTGTGAATCCGATCCTGTGAACGTTGCCACAGGTGATTTTATTCAAGTTTGGGATGTGCTCTCCCTTTCAGGGCTTTTACCCATTTCATTACAACGAACCTATCGTTCCACAGGCTCCGCCTCTGGATTATTTGGTCCCAAATGGACAGATAACTGGTCGATATTCTTAGAAATTCAATCAGAGAATATTATTTATCACAATGAGGAAGGGGCACAAATCACCTATCCTTATACGGATAATCACCTCAATATCCGTAATGCTTATTATCCCCATGTTCTGCTCTCTGGTGAGATAGAAGCTAACATTGGCTTATTCGATAATCGCACCCAGTTGACGCATCATTTCAACCATATCGATGGATCTTATCGACGTCTCTCTGCCATTACAGATAATAATCATCAACGCATTGATTTTATTTACAACGAACAACACCAATTAATCTCTGTATCGCGTAATGGTATTACTGCGCTTTATTTGAATTACCATTCTCATCAATTAAGCCATATCACCTTAGCGAATAAGGTTATCTCTCAGCCTTTGGTGACATGTCAGTATGATAAACAAGGTTATTTAAGTGAATGTAATGCCTACCAGCAAAATCACTTATGGCATGAATACACGGCTGAAGGTTTTATGTCTCGTTGGCATGATACAGACCAAACGGATTATTACCTTGAATATGACAAATACGGCAGAGCGATAAAAAATAGCTCACCCTCCGGTTATTGGTGTGGTGGTTTTATTTATGATGATGTTCATAAGATGACCACCTATTTCAACAATGAGGGTGAGCAAGCTTACTATTATTATAATGATGCTGGTCTCGTTACACATGCGATTGATGCATTAGGGCGTGAAACCAAAACACAGTGGCATAATAATCAAAAAATAAGTGAAACCAATGCATTAGGGCAAACGACTTCTTATCTCTATCATTATGATGGCAATATTGCACAAATTACCTTTCCTGATGAGCGATCCATTGAGTATCAATATAATACTCAAGGTCAGTTGATAGAATATGTCTCCCCCTTTGGCGATAAATGGCAACTGACCTACGACGACAAAGGTAATTTAACCGCAGTTACCGATCCACAAGGTCGCCAACAAGCCTATGAATATAGCCAACATGGTGAACTACTTAAAGCTATTCAGCCAAATGGTGCACAGTGGCACTATGAATATAACCAAGCTAATCAATTAATAAAAAGCACCAATCCTTATCAACATAGCTCGGAATACCAAAGCGATGAGCTAGGTCGCTTACTGCAAGTCACTAATGCACTAAACCACACCACTCGCTATCAATACAGTAAAGAGCATGATGGTGTTAACGGCAGTCTCAGCGATATTTTATTGCCTGATGATATCCATCAACATATTGAATATGACAGTGAACGCCGTGTTGTTGCTGTCACTGATGGCGAAGGTAAAACCACGCGCTATCGCTATGGCCCCTTTGATTTATTACTCGCCACCATACGCCCTGATGGGACAGAAATTCGCTTTGAATATGACTCACTCACTCGACTCAAAAACGTCATCAACGCTACCGGTGATGTCTATTCTTATGAGCGTGATAAAGCGGGTCAAATTATTCGTGAAGTGGATTTTGCAGGACGTGAAATTCAATATCGCTATGACCGCTTAGGGCGACGTATTGCGACTCGTTACCCTGATAATCATGAGCTCCGTTATCATTATGATGAGACAGGGTTAGTCACCGAACAAAGCATTTGGCTTGCCAATGATATTGAGCATAAATGCCTTTCTACAACCATTTATCAATACAATGAACGTTTGCAACTTATTCGTGCTACCAATCCTGATTCGGTGGTGGAATTTGAGTATAACGACCAAGGGCATTTGTGTTGTGAGCGCATTAATGGACAAGAAATTAAGCACCAATGGGATGAGGAGCACGATATGCTCACCCAAACCCGCTTTGGTGAGCGTGAACTCCATTATGCTTTCGGTCAACTTCATGAACTGACCTCACTGCAAGTCAATCAACATGCGCCCTTGCAGTTTAGCTACAACGCACTGGGGCAAGAATTTTTACGCCAAAGCCAAGCGGGTTTTGCTAACTCGAGCCATTACACCGCCACTGGGTTATTGGCGCACCAACGTGCAGGACGAGGAACGGAGTCCTTTTTACAGTCATTACACGATAATCCGCTTCAACCACCGATGTCGACCGATGTTCATCGAGGTTATCAATACGATAAAGCCTTTAATCTGGTCAACATTGATGATGCCCGCTGGAACCGCACACAATATCGCTATAACGCCAACGACCAAATTGTTGAAACGCAATATAGCAACCAGTTTGAATGCCAAAGTGAGAAGTTTCAGTACGATAACAACCTGAATATCACCGAGCATCAGTTTATTCCTCCTGATGCACAAGGTGCCTTTTTACAACTGGCACAACAGCAACAAAAAGGCCGTGTCACTCGCCGTATCACCGCGAAAGGCTACCAAGATTATCACTATGATATTAATGGTCGATTAACGCAAAAAGTGGTTCATCAACACGGTTTTCGGGCGAAAACCTGGTATTACCAATGGAATACCCTTAACCAACTTATCGCCTGTTTTAATCCTGAGGGGGAATGTTGGCGTTATACTTACGATGCTTTTGGCAGAAGGCTTAGTAAAAGTAAAGTGGTCGATAATCGC
>NZ_JAABLX010000037.1:0-45195 GCF_009915245.1 Proteus sp. G2669
TGGCAGATCACCGTTGGCAGTATGAAGCCTTTCTAGGTTGTAATAGCGCATATACGCGGTAACATCTTCTTTCATCTGTTTCCGAGTCGGCTGTGGGATTTTTAGTACCCAATCGTGCTTTAAGCTACCAAAAAATCGTTCAACAACGGCGTTATCCCAACAGGCTCCAACATCGCCCATACTTGCTCGAATACCATAACTTGTCAGTAAGTGACGATAGCGCTTACTCGTATATTGTGACCCCTATCACTATGAAAGACTAGTCCTTTTTCGGGCTGGCGTAAGTTATACGCCTTCATCAAAGCTTTACTGACTAAATTTGACGTCATTCGTTTATCGATGTATCAACCCACAATACGGCGAGAATATAAGTCCATCACGATGGCTAAATACATCCAGCCTTCGCCTGTTTTTAAATAGGTCACATCACCCGCCCAAACTTCGTTAGACGCATGAGGATTAAAATTTTGATTTAGCAAATTATCGGCTACTGCATCACAGTGTTTGCGCTTTGTGGTGACTTTGTAAGCAACGCGTTGAGTGACGACTGGACCCAGCTGAGCCATTAGCTTTTGAACGCCATACGCACTCGCGCTAAAGCCCTCTTTGCATAACCGTTTACGTAACGTTCTATAACCTAAGCTATTTCGACTCTGTTCAAAGATAACTTTGGCTCTACGGTACAGGCTAAGTTGTTCTGCTGTGATCAGTTTTACAGGGCGTTTGAGCCAAGCGTAATAGGCAGAACGGCTTATTTTCATTAATTTGCAGAGATTCAGTACGGGAAACTGTGAAGATAATTGCTTAATTGTTTTAAACGCTACTTGGTTTCCTTTAGCAGGAGGGCGCTGGCTTTTTTTAGGATCTCTTTCTCCATCCTAAGTTCTTTGTTTTCCTTTCGAAGCCTTAATAGCTCAGCGTCGAATTTTGCTTTCCAGTTATAAAGTAATTTATCGGCGATCCCTAAAGAAGCTGCCGCTTTTGGAACGCTATAACCTTGCTCGGTGACTAATGCGACCGCTTCTTGCTTAAACTCAGTGGTATAAAATCTATTTGTTCGTTTTTTCATTTAACACCTCAATAATTGGATTATATTCCATTATTAAAGTGTCCTGTTTGATTAAAGCAGATCAAAATTAAGTGAATTAAAAATAGAAACAGACAAACAACAGCAAAAATATTATTTTTTACCCGAGCATCTAGGCTATTTTCCCAAACAGATTGATATCAGTGACACGGATAAAGATAAAATCGGCCCACTGATAAAGCGTGTTGAAGAAGTGCAAGCTGATGAAACAAAACAAGCAGAATACAAAAATATTACCCAACATGCGCTTTTTCTGTCTCGTTATGATTTAGATAAAATAGGTTTTAGAGCTTTAACCAGTGAAACAACAACGTTTGATTATTTAAACGGGTACATTAAACCCAAAGCCACTTATATCAGTGCCATATTTGATATTATTTTGGCGGAAGCCAAAGTGTCGCCCCGTCCTGAAAAAGGGATTATTGCCCATAATTATCAACGTTTAATCAATAAAATTAAAGGCAGTGCAACGGAACACTACAATCCTGAAGAATACCGTCGCGCTTTTCATAACCCGATGTTCTCCCATCTCGTGAATAAAGCCATCGTCAAACATCCAAGTGATTGGTATTACAAGAAAAGTGATAGTGTTTGGCAAAAATTTTTAAATATACTAAGTGAAGAAGCTCCATTATGGCGCTCTTACAGCGAAGAGTTCCTTGATAGCATGGTTTGGATGCAGGATGTAACTAACGAAAAATTAGGTCCGAATGTGTGGCATACGCATCCGCTGGTGTTTTTGGGCCAATTTATTCAGGAAAATATAGTTATAGGAAAAATCACAGGTAAAAAATTTGTTGAGTATGTTTTTGAACAAGCAAAAATAAATGAAAAAACATCTAATATTCCAGCGGCAATAACAACAGCACAAGCTATTTTAGAAACTGGATATGGTAAATCTGTTCCTGCAGACATAAATACGGGAAAATATAGCTATAATATATTCGGCATTAAGGATCACGGTGATCCTAATTATGTTGAGGTGTATACACATGAGGTTATTGATGGAAAAAGAATAAAGATTATTGATAAGTTTCAAGCGTATTCATCTTATGAAGAAAGTATAAAAGGAAGAGAAAATTTTTTCATTAAAAATAAAAGGTATCACTTTTTATTTAATACTCAAGATCCAATTGAGTGGGCTAATGGCTTACAAAAAGCAGGCTATGCTACAGATCCAAATTATGCTAAAACACTAATTTCTATTATGAGGAGTCAAAACTTATTATGAAAATAAAACTCACACTATTAGTCGCTTTGATTATATTTTCCACTAAAATTTTAGCTGATGAGAGTTTATGCCAAAAATTTGATTCTATATCGGATAAAGAAAAAGTTTTAATTGATAGTTCTCAATCTGGTTATAAAGTTATTGGTAAGGGAAAAGCCTATTTTTATACTGCTCCTGATTTTAACTGTAAAATAAATAAATTATTCTTAATCGAAGGTGATCTTGCTAACGCTTATTTTGACTATAGTGACTTTACTTTTATAATGTACCTAGATAAAAAAGGTAAAACTATCGAAGGTTGGATAGAGTCAAATCGGTTGACTCCTACAGGAACAGGGATAGGGCCTTCTGATAAAAATAAATAACATATTCAATATACCTATAATTTAATTAACTACTTCAAGGAAAGAAACTAATTTTTGGAATTGTATTACTGTCGCTCATTTTAGGATACACGAAGAAATATTGCAATTGCGTATTTAGTGTTCAGGTAAATTCTAATTATACTTAGATATTAGTTCAGGTTTAGTTATAGCAATGCTTCCTGATGAGTATTTAGTGAGGAGTCACATCGATGACTTAAAAGTAGAATTCAATGTAAATAGCTCATTAGTATATATCGGGGGGGTGGTTAATTATAATAAAAAATTATATTGTTCATTCTCTATTGGTGAATTATCTATAGTTGAGTAAAGGCTTATATTGTAATTCATGACGTAATTAAATATAACCAATATCAAATAATTAAAATAAGCTAATTAAGTATGGAGACAAAAAATCATTGCCTTATCGTTAAAAGACTCATCCGGATTCTTTTTATATTAAATTTTCCACTACAAGCATTTGCCAGTAATCATAATGTTGAAACAAAGCAACTTCAATCAAAGAGTGCAACATTTTCATCCTATTGCCGACAATTAGACGAAGGGAAGGAATATGACGGTACTTTAGAATATACCTGTTATTTTCCTAGCTAAACCCTATCACAAGCTTATATAACATTGACAAACCTCGATGATTATCGACATGCAGGACTTAAAAATAAATTCCCCACTAAAAATCTAAGCTATCTAATCAAGAGTAAAACGAAAGGCGGTGAAAGCTTCGATTATCAATGGATGACTGACAAGAGAGTTAATATAGTTGCGGAAAAAGAAATGGAGTCATCAACTTATTTATTTGAAGAAATGAAGACACAAACGAACTTACTGCTTATTGAAGAAATAGGCTATTAATCAGCTGAATTCTCAAAGGACTAAAACCATGCAACAAATTATTCGTAAAGGGGATAAAACTACCCATGGGGGAACCGTGCTAACGGGGTCTGATACCATGAAATTCGGGGGCATTGGGGTGGCACGTAAAGGCGATCAGGTTTCTTGCCCGAAAAAAAAGGCACGGTCCGACCACCATCATTGAAGGCAATCCTAACTACCTCGATAACGGTATTCCTGTGGCTTTTCAGGGACACAAATGCGGTTGTGGCTGTACCTTAATCAGTTCCTTCTCTCCCGCCAAGGTTGGTTGATATGCCTGTTTGGCTCAATACTATTCCTCCTGCCGCTCCAAAAGTGTTTCGTCCTAATACACGTCGCTGGTTAGTCGCTTTATTGATTATCTTATTTATGGGGTTTGCGTTGACCTTATGGTTTTGGAAAACAGAACGAACCGGATTTATTTTTTGGTTTACGGCGGTGGGATTGCCTATTTGTAGTTGGGGTTTAGTATTCGGCGGATGGCATATAAGATGCGGCAGGTTTCTGCAAATGTAGTCGACTTTGTCGCTATTAGTCGAAAAGCCGCTATCGCAGCTAGTGTAGCCACCTCTTTTGATTTAGTCGCCAAAGAAGAAAGCCAAACCCCGCCTGTTGGCGCACAATCATCAATGCACTTTTTACTTGATGAAACGAAACAGCGCCAAGAATATATTTATTGGGATGACTGATATGGAAAATGATACACAAAAAGAAGTGACATTTTTTGAAAAATTCGAAGAAGCAAGTTGGGAGTTCACTTATGGTAGTGACAAAGATATGGAGCGGAATATCGTTCAAGTAGGATTAACTGTGCTTTTTTATATTGATGAATGCTGGCAACCGGAAAAGCGTGAAGCACTAGCGAACGCCGTCGAGCGTTTCATTGACGAATTCGGTGATAAGTTAAAATGGGGGTTTATTGATGATGTTAATAAACCAGAAAAGTTTGTTATAAAGGATAAATTAACTCGCATAAAACGGTTGGCAGATCTGAAGGATGATGCGGCAGAGTTACAGTGGTGTTCAGAATATTATAGAGATTTTGTGAGTAACTATCAGGTAAATGCTTTTTCACCAGCAGGTTGGTATGAACATGTTCATCGTCGTGTTTCATATATTCGCTTTTTTTTGCCAATAACCGAATTGGCAGATGAAAATGCTAATAAATTCGAACAGTTAATTTTAGATTTTTGTAATGTTTTGAAACCGATGCATGGTGTAGCTGGCTTAGGAACACAACAACTTTATAACGATAATATGTATCAATTTATCGAATGTGATATTGCCCGTCATTTTAATGGAATCGATGTTACTACTTCTGTTACTGATAGAGGACTACGTGAAGGTATCCGTTCGATTAACTGGTACACGATTTTATCTGACGAGTGGGTTAATAAAATCGGCGGTGAAGTCTATCTGAAGCAACAATTTATGAATGATGATATTCATTTATTACCTTACCAAGGTGGGATTGTGATTAAAGCGGGTGAGTGGCCTGAATTGGGTTGGGTAGAGCGTGATCCGTACCCTAAATTGTATGTCAAAGTTAATCACGTCTTAAAACCAATTAGAACGCCGTCGTTTAAGTCATTTCATTTGGGCTCAATTTCTGGCGAAATTCGGCTTGATGAGCGTTTGACTAAAGAGTGGCAAGAGCGATTTGATGCGGAAGGTGAAAATTGGACAGTCCAGAATAATTTGTATGACTGAATAGCGATACAAAAATAACTCCCCAAGTGCCACGCTCAATGTGGCATTTTTGCTTTTTATTCTTATCAATGAATGGGGCGCTATTCGTGCGGGTAAAGGGCTGTTTATCAGTGCCGATGAACAGCCAAAAGCGCAAGGTGAGGTAGTGGATATGGATGCCGCACTCAAAGAAATCGCTCATCTTCTACAGCAGCGCGAGCAACTCAACATTGCCGCCAAACAAGCCAAGGCCCTGCAAGCGGATATTGAAAGCCAAAGACAACTGTTACAGCAACGTTTGGAGCCGTTAAACCAGAGCCTGTTATTTTCCGCGCCACAAGGAATGGCATTTACCAGTGGTGAGCATTTACAACTGGTGGCCAGTGAAAACCTGTCCATCAATGCTGACGGTGATATTAGTGTGGGCGTTATCGGCAATATGACGGCATCTGCGGGCGATAAGTTAGGGCTGTTTGCGTGTACAGGGAAATTGGGTGTGGTAGCAGGAGAAGGGGCGTTGAGTATTCAAGCGCAAAATAACCGCTTAGGTATCTTCAGTGAACAAAAGCAGACTATCACCTCAGGGGCAGATATCAATTTTACCGGCAAAAAACGCATTATCCTAAATGGTGGCGGCAGTTATCTCAAACTGGAAAATGGTAAAATTGAGTACGGCACTTCGGGGGATTATTTGCGCAAGGTGCCGAAGATGGCCACCGCAGGGCCCAATACTTTACCGATGAAGATGGCACAATTTCCGGCAGTGTCTTTGCCGATTTGTATTCCGTGTTTACTTAATGCCATAACAGGTAATGATAACCGTGTAGACCTTAGGAAATTTTAGCCATGGAAAATTTAGTTCAATCGGCAAATCAATCACAGAAAAATATTTACCTGTTAATCGAGGGCGGGGCGTTTGCAGAACAGACCACTGCGCCTTTTCAGCAAAAAAAAAACCGTTCGCTGTATTCCCTTTATCAGCACCCTCAGTTAATTGAAGCCAAATGGGTGGGACCCTGGCTGTATCAGGTGAAAAACAACGCGGAGTTAGCCGCTGAAATGGCGCGGTTTCCGCAAGTTGCGATCGTCATTTTTTCATCATTAGCGCTCAAACCCTTGGCTATGCAATTGGCGTGGGGATGCACCATAGTAAAACCCGATCTCGAAACGATAGTGAGCCGGTTTTATATTCATGCGGTGATGCCTGTGTTAGCCCGTTGCCAGAAAGAAGATTGGCACTACTACCTGTTTTCGGGCACAACCACGTGGTGGCACCAGACATTGTCGGGCTGGCAACCGACTGATATCGCACTAAAGCGCAGCCAAAAACCCATGATAGAACGGTGTATTTGGATGAATCGACTTGGTAGCAAATTGATGATGATCCAGAAGTCAAAAGCGTTTTAGCTCAATGGCAACAGATGCCAATGAGCCAGCATTTTCCGCCGTGCATTCAGCGGCAGAAAGTTATACAGGCATTACAGAAAGCGGATGGAGCCGGTATGCTGAATGGGGCTGACAAAAAACTCT
Source organism: Proteus sp. G2669 (assembly GCF_009915245.1). Lineage (NCBI taxonomy): Bacteria > Pseudomonadati > Pseudomonadota > Gammaproteobacteria > Enterobacterales > Morganellaceae > Proteus > Proteus sp. G2669. Next base: position 6,794 of record NZ_JAABLX010000037.1, read on the forward strand.
ATGCATCGCTTTACCTTGATGGGCAAAAATTGATTTTAACTTCTGATTTTGTGACCTCCAGATTAGAGCAGATTAACCAAGGCAAGTTCAGTTTACAACGCGTTCTTTTTGATTATGAAAAAGTAAGAGCAGGTAGTTAGTTATGAATATAAAACAATGCATTCCTAGTACTTTTTATTAGTGAATCATCTAGCGATTTAATAGTAAATAGTAGGTTAGATGCATATTTTTATCCAAATTCTTATGGTTTTTTGATTAATGCCATAACTGATATAGCTGGGAGCACTGATAGACTTTATCTTTAGTTTAATTAGGCCTGTTGGTATTTTAGGATATATTCTCATCATCTCAAGAATTGGGGCTTTGGTTAATGATAATTTGGTTGAAAAGCATTAGTAGTACATTCGGTTTTTAATACGTAGGATAATAGGGATATTGTTTTTAACTGGTTGTCCTGTTTTTTATGAAATGCAAGGCTAGATATATAGCGCTAAATGGAATTGAAAATATAAAACAAAGTAAGTGATATAGAGCTATTCCACCATGCTTAGCAGGAGTATTTATAAACAATCCAGTATTCCAGAATTTTTTTGTTGTATATTTTAATACGAATTTTTCAGTGATCATTTTTGAGAAAGGAAAAAAAATTGCGCTAGGTATGCTTAAAAGAAGCATTAACAGACTTTCAATAGTGTGATCGTTATAATTAAGATAAATCATCACGAACATCATAAAATAGCCCCAAAACATATTGTTAATATAATATTTTTTAGTCATATCCAGATCCTAATAAATTGCATTCTATAAAGAATAATTATAATAATAACTATTCTTATTTTCAATTTTTTGTTGTTTTTATTTTGGCTAAATTAACTGATTATCCATTCTAAATTATCTGGATTAAATAATTATCTCACCTATTTTTTATGGGTAGTCATTAGTATTTCAGGGCTGTTTTCTTCGTTCTATTTTATAGGTGAGAAAGTAATCAATAAAACTCACCTATTTAATATCAAAATAAATTTAAAGACTTATTTATTGATTTCATTATTTTTAGCTTGAAGATAATCAGTGAGAAATGCTTGTGCATTACCTTCATGGGATATTCCTTCAGAATAATTTACTGATATAGGCTGAGATTCTCCTGGTATATAAAGGTTACCACAGCATTTATTCTCAATAATTAGAGCAACAAATTTGTTTCCATTAATATTTATTGAATACCGAGTATCTCGACTTGTTTTTTCAACCTGCATCTTCTGAATTTTTAAATTCCAGTCATGGTCAATACCTTCGATCTGTACTAATGCTTCATTAGCATTACGATTACCAATACGTAGAGTCCAAACAATCACTCCTTGTTGACCTTTATAGGCAATGACATTATCTGCCACATCAGGGCGTTGCTCTGCATGTGCGCTCCCTATTATACAGGTAAATAATATAACGATTAAAGCTATAAACTTCTTATAATTAACCATATTTTTAATCCTAATATATTGTTATATATAAATAATTATGTAAATACCAACATCTATTACTATGAGATTAGTCATCATAATAGATTTATTTATTTTTAAATATAGCACGGAGTGACTATTAGGATATTTCGTGTTTAATTCCAATATAATATTAATTGTTGTTGAGAGAAAATAACCTTGATTTAAAAAAACAATAAAGATTGATACAGAGAAGCTATACTTCTCTGTATTTTTCTTGATTCCATTTACAAAGATAAAATCCGTTCAGATATCAGCGACATTAATTTCTCTGATTGAACATCAGTGATTATCATTGTATTCATACGACATTCATTTAAATTGCTATTATTTTTAGGTGGTCTTAGAGGATCATGGACTGTCGCAAAACTTAAACCAAAAAGTTTGCGTGATTCATATTCAATATCAATATGCCCATTTATACCGGTGAAAATATCTGGGCGGATTAGATAACCTATTACACAGGGATCATGTAAGAAGGGATCAAATGCAGCATATCCACGAGACATTTTTGCTGCTGTTCTAGCAATAACATTACCTTGCTCTAACGACTGGCATAAACCTGCTCGAATATCAGCTTTATGTGTGACATCCAATCCCAACATAGTAATGTGTTCTGCTGTATCAAAAACAATATGTGCCGCGTGTGGATCGACATAAAAATTGAATTCGGCTGCTGGTGTTATATTCCCATTACAAAATGCAGCCCCTCCCATTAGAACAATATCTTTCACATTATCCTTAAGCCTTGGTTCTTTTAGCATTGCCATGGCGATATTGGTAAGTGGTGCTGTCGGGCAAAGGGTGACTTCTTTAGGATTAGACATCACAGTATCAATAATAAAATCGACAGCATGTATATCAGGATAAGTGTAATTAGATTTTGGTAACATCACTCCAGCAAGGCCGTTATTGCCGTGTACTTGTGTTTTGCTTCCCCGACGTGCTATCAAAGGTCGTTCACATCCTTTGGCTAAAGGAATATCAGGCCGTGACACAAATGAAAGAATATTACGTGCATTCTCATGAACTTTATCTAACTCTACATTTCCAGATACTGTTGTGATCCCTAGCACTTTTATTTCTGGTGATGCCAATGCCAGTAAAATAGCAATGGCGTCATCTACACCCGGATCACAATCTATAATAATTTTAGTCATATACTTCTCCTTTGATAACTTACATAAAACATTGAATAACAACTAGAATTAAAAAGATGACTCATAAAATAAATATTAGTTAATAAAAATACCGACCATCGTTGCAGATAAGCAACTCACCAACGTTGAACCCACGATCAGTCTAAAACTATTCGCCGCTATCATTTTTCCATGTTCTTTACTGATACTGGCGACACAAGCAATAATCATTCCGACTGAACCAAAATTTGCGAACGAAATTAGGAATACAGAGATAATGGCTTCTGTTCTTGGGCTCAGATTATCCAATTTGATATAGTCAATCATTGCAACAAATTCATTCGTTAAAATTTTTGTAGCAATAATTTGCCCGAATTCAATACTGTCCTGCCAAGGGACGCCAAGCACAAATGCAATAGGAGAGAAAATATAACCAAGAAGACCTTGGAAACTTATTCCTATGAGGTGTAAAAAAATATCATTCAACATGCTAATTAGAGCAATAAAGCCAAGAAGCATTGGAACTATTGCTAGAATTAATTTAAAACCATCGAGCATATGCTCTGTTAGTACTTCAAAAAAACTATGATGTTCATTTTTAGGGCCAGAAAAATTGTTAGATATCTCAATAGGATCGTTAGGGTTAATAATGGAAACAATAACGAAAGTACTAAAAAAGTTTAGGCAAACACCAATAAAAACAAACTGAGGTGATAACATTTGAGTGTAAGCACCCAATATTGCGATATCGACAGTAGATAACGAGCATGCAGCTATTGTGTACATTTGTGGTTTTGTTAAATTGGGTATGTATTCTTTAATCGAAACATATACGGCCATCATACCTACAATGACAGCACTAACTGCTGAAAAAGATTCAAGTTTACCTACTTTGGCTATTTTATTAATAAGGTACCCGATAGTAAGAATAATCAAACGTAGAATACCAAAATATTTTAATATCCCAATAATTGAACAAATAAATACTAAAGGCATTAGAGCAACAATAACGAACACAATAGGTGTTTTTGTGCTTATATCTCCAAATACAAAATCAATTCCTTTATTTGCATGATGTACTAAATATTCTATACCTATATTTGTCGTGTTAAGAATTGTGATCCCAATAGATGTGTGTAGAAGTATAAAAGCAACGGTGGCCTCTATTAATAAAAGAATAAGAATAGGAATAAATTTTCTTTTTATTTTATTAGCATTAAAACTAATTGAAGATGCCACTATAAAAATTAAGAGAAGGCTAATAATGAAAATTAAATATTTCATAACGACCTCGATTATATAATTTATTAACGGGGTGGGTTATTTATGCACTTCCCTTACATACGCTCTTTTTTTAATCTGGCATCAACACTTGTTCTAGATGGCATTGATGATGCACCTTTTTTTTCAACGGCCAATGATGCATAAGCAATAGAAAACTTAATTGCTTCATCCATATTTTTACCTTCTATTAATTTTGCAGCTAAAGCACCAGTGAATGCATCACCAGCACCACTTGTATCAACTACAGATGCACTCATCGCTTTGTAATATTTCATAGTGCTACCATTGAAATAAAGAGCACCACTGTCACCAAGTGTCATTACTATTTCTTTAACACCTAAGTTGTGTATTGCTTTTATGGCTTCCTGTGCTGAAATAACGCTATCAATTTTAATGTTTGATATTAATTCTGCTTCTGTTCCATTTGGTATTAATAAATCAATAGATGACAAATGTGAGACAATTTGATCTGAATAGGGCGCTGGGTTAAGAATGACATAACATCCCGATTTTTTTGCTATTTCAATCGCAAACTTGGTCGCATCTATATTATTTTCTAATTGAGTAAGAAAAATCTTTGCAGATTGTAGATTATTAATATCTGAAAGAATTTCAGCTTTAGTGATTGTTGCATTAGCCCCTAGATCAATAATAATACTATTGTTACCAGTGGTATTCTCAACCATAACTAATGCATTCCCGGTCTTTGTATTGGCATCTTTAATTAAGGTATATGAATTTATCTTTGTAGTACCAAAATATTTCTCTGCGGTAGTGCCAAATGAATCGTCGCCTACTTTAACAAAAAAATGCACATGATCATTTAATTCAGCTGCCGCAACCGCTTGATTAGCACCTTTTCCACCAGGGAAAAAGTTTGTAGAGATTGCTTTGATTGTCTCTCCGACAAAAGGAAATCTTTCAACTTCTGTGACAACATCTAAATTGAAAGATCCTAAAATATATAATGAGCATTTATCTGCAGTTTTTTTATCTTTACCTTGTTCTTCGCAATCAATTTGAAGCACTCTGGTTTCATCAATAGTTCTATTTATTATTGGTTCTAATTCAATTTTTTGTAATCTCACTCCACCATGAAATTTAGTTGCTATACCTAATAACTGTAATTCATCTATGTATCTTCTTACGGTTCTTTCCGATACATGAAGTAGAGCACTGAGCTCTTTTACATAGATAGAATTATCTTTCACTAATTTTTTTCTGATAAATGCAATACTACTCTTTTTTTTCATATCACTCCTCGTTTGTTAAAAAATGTTTTACCATTTGTTAAGATAATAGAGGTTAATTAAGTTTATTCTGCTTGAGTAGTCACATTTTTTGCTCGTAATTGGACAGTTATCTGTCCGTTTAGATAAATTTTAAGGAAAATATGTGGATAACGTAGTTTGCTTACGTTGGATGATTATCTAAAATCGTAATGAAATAATTGAAAATTATTTACTGATTTTTGATTTTGTCATCATTGAAATGATTGGGTATCTGGAGAATGGATAGGACATTGATAGCTTTTGGTATCCACTAAAACGTAAAAAGAATACCAATAAAGATATATTAGTGTTATTGCCATTGCCTAACATCTATTCGTTACCTGAAATTGAGAATATTCAGTTTAGAAATAATATCGATAGTATTTTCATATAAAACTTAATCAAATCAAAGTAATTGGCTTATTAAGATGAAAATCAAACAAATATCAGCGATAACAAGTAAGACGCCAATAAGTGTTCTGACTAAAAGGCATGAAAGTGTTGTAGAAGGAGCCTTAGGAAATAATGCAGAAAAAGACCAATGAGCTAGCACTGCAATCAAAAATATAGCGAGTATCATATAACTGATAAAAAATACCATCATTAATCCTTTAGGCTGAGTATTATATTTTATTCTAAAAAGGAATACCTTTATTATTTATAAAGCTTTTATAAGTCTAATTTATTATTGAGATAATTTGAAGCATGTTAGCATGACGATAGTCATTAAATATATTATTACTATCTGAATAATAAGAAATTCATACCGTATTTGTGAGTAAGCTTAAGTTATTGCTATTATCCTGTTTAAGAGCACTTTTACTTACCTAATGTTATTATCTTAAATGATATTTTATCAAATGTAGCTACATATTTTGTCAATAGCCGAAAACCTTAAATGTTTTATTTGTAACTAACTTTAATTATTGATTGTTTTATAAAAGATAGAGCTCATTGATTAAGTTCTTTACTCTTATATTGGGTAACGATTTTTTATAAGATCTACAATTTATATTGATACTAAATAAAGAAATGCTATTTTTGATGTTTATCACAGAACGAATATATAAATAATAATTAAATCATTTTTGTACTAATAATAGTCTTTTTTTGATATTCTTTTTTTGTGTATTTTGTGATTTATTTCTATTTTTAATGAAACTTTAAAAATTGCTTGGATTATAATTCTGATATTGTTTTTCTTTTTATTTTAATCATCACATTAGTTTCTTATTTTTATATTTTATATTGTATTTATTCTTTATCTGACTATTGATTAAGATTTAGTTGAGAAATTAAAATGGCTAATTTATTATTAATCTTAATTTAAGATGACAATATTAAAAGAATAGCTTTTTAACACGCTATTTCTTCTTTGATATGGTTTTAATTAAATTAATACTCTTTATTTGTGTAAATACAAGGTTTAAATAGGCTAATTATCTTTATATCAATGAGGTCAATATGTTCCAACTTAAACGCAAGCTAGTTCTATTAGCGGCCACAACGTCATTATTAGGTTTATCTGCATCAACATTTGCAGCTGATGGTACAATAAATTTCACTGGTAAATTTGTTGATACTACGTGTAATGTTCAATTTGAAAATGGTAATAATACGGCAGCGGTTGATTTAGGTAGTTATAGCGTAACTGCATTAGCTGCAACAAATGATTTAACAACAACCAAACCAATCAAAATATCGTTATCTGATTGTCCTGCGAAAAATAATGCCGTTAATATTGAATTTACATCTAATAATACAAATGCTGATGGTCATACTTATATTGTGACTGGCAGCAATGAAATTTCAAAAACAGATATAGGTGTTGCATTATTTACCGATAATGCTCAAACCTCACAAATCATTCCCGCATCAACACAAATCCCTGTGACTTTAACTGAAACTAAAGGGGATACAACCGTTTACGCTTCGTTTAAACGTATTAAATCAAGCGGCACATTAACTGCTGATGAAGTTTCATCAACTGCAACATTTAATATTAACTATCTTTAAAAACAGTACATACCCTTTGATTTATCAAGGGGTATGACATCGCTTTATAAAGGCTAATTATGCTAAAAAAAATAAAATCAGTTTTAATATTATTTACTTTTGGGGCTTTTTTTAATCTATCCCAAGCGAGTGTTGTGCTTGAATCTACACGCGTTATTTATACTGAAGGTAGCCATGAAGCGACAATCACAGTACAAAATCCAGATTCAAATCCTTATCTTATTCAATCATGGATAGGTGATGAGAAATCAGATGCACCTTCAGTAGATCCTTTATTTATTACAACGCCTCCACTTTTTCGTTTAGATGCAGAGCAATCAAATACACTTAAAATTGTGTATATGAAAAATAAAGTGGAATTGGCAAAAGATAAGCAATCAGTTTTTTGGCTTAATGTAAAAGCAATACCAGCATCTGATCCCAATGCTAAAAATACACTATTAATCTCAATTAATAGTCGTATTAAATTATTTTATATTCCTAATGGTCTCTCTAGAGAAGATTTTGATTTAGCATTTAAAGAATTAAAAATATCGATAATCAACAATAAATTACATATTGAAAATCCTACACCTTATTATGTGACATTATCTACATTATCAGTAGGTGATTATAAATTCGATAGACCTGAAATGTTAGCACCAAAAAGTACTTATAATTGGAATTTACCACAAGGTACCAATGGAAAAATAACTTGGAATGCTGTAAATAGTTACGGAGGAGTAACTGAACTAATGAAAAATTAAAAATAAATTTAAATGATTTTAATTTTTAGATAGATCACGTTATTTTATGAGAAAAATGATGAAAAAGAATAATAATAGATACAGACAATGCAGATTTTATTTGCTTATTTCGGCTATTATTTCTTTATCTTATATTGAAAAATCATTTTCTGATGATTATTTTGATCCAACAGCATTAAGTTATGGTACCAATCAAAATATTGCAGATTTGCAAACATTAGCGCAATTCTCTAAACCGGGAGGGCAACTTCCTGGTGATTATATTGTTGATATCTATATTAATAATGAAAAAGTAGGTAGTGAGCTAATATCTTTTTTGTTAAACGAGAATGATAACAATATTGATCCCGTTTTTGTAAAGGAACAATTGGTTGCTTGGGGGGTTAAAGTACTAGATAAATCGGATCTAAAAAAATTATCTGATAATGCAGAAATCACTAATCTTGCCGCAGTGATCCCTGACTCTAGTATTAAATTTAATTTTTCACAACAAAAACTCGATATCAGTATTCCTCAAATTTATATAGATAAGGCAGTGAGGGGCGAAGTTAGTTCAAAATTATGGAATGAAGGATTACCTGCTTTATTATTAAATTATAGCTATTCAGGTTCTAATACATGGATAGATAATTTGGATAAAGAACATACCAATGATCAATTTTTAAATTTACGTAGTGGATTAAATTTTAACGGTTGGCGTTTGAGAAACTATTCAACTTATAACCATAGTAATAAAGATAATAAATGGAATAATATTCAAACTTATCTGAGCCATCAAATTGAACCATTTAAATCATTATTTACTGTAGGAGATGTTAATAGCTCGGGTGAAATATTTGATAGTTTTTCTTATCGAGGAGTTTTACTTGAGTCAGATGAAAGTATGTTACCTCTCAGTCAAAAAGGGTTTGCACCTATTGTTCGAGGTATTGCTAAAAGTAATGCTCAGGTTACGATCCGGCAAAATAATTATATTATCTATCAAACTTATGTCGCAGCCGGTGCATTTGAAATAAACGATCTGTATCCAACGTCTTATAGTGGGAATTTAGATGTCACAATTGAAGAGGCGGATGGAAGTAAACGTGATTTTGTAGTGCCTTTTTCTTCACTAGCAATTATGCAACGTGAAGGAAGTTTAAAATATTCTTTTAGCAGTGGTAAATTTGATTCTAATCTAAATTCTAGAGAGCCTTATTTTGCGCAAGCAACGGCAATGTATGGGCTACCTTTAGACATTACTGTTTATGGTGGGCAAATTTTAGCAGAAAAATATACCGCATCAGCAATAGGTATTGGCCTTAATTTGGGTGAGTTAGGCGCAATTTCGACAGATATTACTCATGCTAATATCGTCCACAACAATGACAATAATAATAGAAATAACACTAGAGATTCAGGTCAATCCTATCGATTTCAATATTCAAAAAGTATGTTGCAAAGTGGTACGACAGTTACGCTAGCTGGTTATCGTTATTCTACACATGGTTTTTATACGTTTAGTGAAGCAAATAATATTAGTGATATAAATTATAATAAACGCTCACGTATTCAAGCTAATTTAAACCAATCTTTAAGTCATTATGGCAATATTTATTTTAGTACTTATCAGCAAGATTATTGGGGACGTTCCGGGATCGAGCGTAATATAAATGCTGGTTATAATACAAATATTAAAAATATTTCATATGGATTAAATTATAACTATAGCAGTATGCCTGATTCAGATAATGACCACCAAATTGCATTTAGCATAAATATACCTTTATCAAATTGGTATCCTAAAAATACAACTTATTTAACGTCAAATATGAATTTAGCCCAAGGTGGTAGATATAATTTACAAGTAGGCATGAGTGGTGATGCATTAGAAAATAGAAAACTCAATTATGCTATTAGCCAGAGTTATGGTAATCAAGATCAAAATGCCAGTGGCAATGCGCAAGTTTCCTATAATGGTGCCTATGGAAATATTAATGCAGGATATAGCTATGGTTCTCATTATCAACGGGTAGATTATGGTGCTCAAGGGGGAATTGTTTTACATCCATATGGGATCACTTTGTCGCAACCATTAGGAGAAACTTTAGCATTAGTTAGGGCGCCTAATGCTAAATATGTCAAAGTTCAAAATGTGAATAGTGTCGCCACTGATAGCCGAGGGTACGCTATTATTCCTTATGTTTCACCTTATGTGCGTAATAGCGTGACATTAGATATTTCTATATTAGAAGAAAATATTGAAATTGTTGGAAATAATAAAACTGTTATTCCAACTAAAGGCGCAGTGGTATTAGCAGATTTTGAAATTAAAAAAGGGTTTAAGGCATTAATTTTACTTACTTTTAAAGAAAAGCCAATCCCATTTGGTGCGATTGCAACATTAGTTAATAATGATCTCAAAGATACACAAATAAATAATACAAGTATTGTTGGAGATAATGGTGTTCTTTATATCAGTGGGTTGCCTGAAAAAGGTCAACTTTATATAAAATGGGGAAATAAAAAAGAACAACAATGCTACGCACAATATTATTTAAATGATATCTCTGAAAATAAAGGGATACAGCAAGTGAGTGCACAGTGCTTATAACAATTAATGGTGAATAATATGAAATCTAATAATGCATTGTTTTTTTTAACTCTATTTATAATTAATTATTATCCTAATATAGTGGATGCAGCTTCAAAAAGCATTGATTTAATGCTATCAGTTGGGCCTATAAATAATATTGCATCTGACAGTGCTATAGCAAATGGAAAATTAATTACAGGAAAGTGGGATACTGAACGAACACAAGCTTATTTTTGTCTTGATACAGATAATAGATTAGATAAGGAAACAATATATTCTGTTAGGGACGTGAGTGGTACTCAAACAAGATATGAGCGCGAAAATTACGACGTGTTTAAAACTACACATTCAGGTGTTGGCTGGATAATGGCCGTTTCAAATAACAATAAATTAAAATGGCTACCTATAACCTCAAACAAAGAAACTCAAGTTTTTCCTTATACTGGAGGAGGGAGCGATGATTCAGGGATGGGGGCAACTGTAAAATTCGCACTTGTGAAAATACCAGGTCGTTTTCCGAATGGAATTGTTACCTTACCAGCCCAAGAATTAGCCAAAGTAAATTGTTATAGATATGGGCAATTAATTGAAACAGCAACAATTAGATTAAATCCCGTTACAATGGAATTTAAAGCACGTTCTTGTCGTGTTCAAACGGGAACTCAAACATTACAAATGGGTTCCTATACTCGACAAACTTTTTCAAGATTATCAATTGGTGAAAACTTAGAGGCCGGTAAAACGGCTAATATTAGTTTAATCTGTGAAAAGGATGTAGCTCCTTTTGTCACCATTAGTGATAATAATAATATCGGAAATGAAACTAATATTATCTCACTTAAATCACCAAATTCAGCAACAACAGCAAAAGGTGTTGGGTACCAAGTTTTCTTTAATAATACATTACAATCATTAGGGCCTAAAAGTGAGAGTGAAGGAAATAAAAATCAATTTAGAATAAACGATATAACAACATCGAATAATCAAATAGTTCCTCTGACATTACTATTTAAATATGTAAAAACAAATAATACTGTAGTCGCTGGTGATGCGAATGCTTCTGTTACGTTAACTTTTTCATATCAATAATAAGGTGATAGGAATGATGCATATAAAAAATAATTATAAAACCATTATCTTATTGATGAATACTTTATTTATTGGAAATGCAACCGCAGATGAAGTCGTGATTAACCTGCAAGGACATATAAAAGAAGGTACTTGCCAAGTTGCTAAGTATCAAAAGGTGCTTTCTTTAACTGGAGATCAGCAATATATAACTATTCATAACACTTTTCCAACGGTTGGTAGTGCAAGCCAAGCTATTCCTTTTACCATTGAATTAAAAGATTGTGATCCTAAATTAAATATTTCAATTCGTTTTGATGGTGTGACAGTCTCAGGGCACGATAATATATTAATGCTAACTCAAGGTACATCTTCAGCAGATGGTGCAGGTATTCAAATATTAGATAAAGAAGAAAATCCCATCAATATTGGCGAAAAGACAGCCGTTGCTTTTGATGTTAAAAAAGAAACGGCGTATGTTTTACCCTTTTATGCTCGTTATATTCGTTATAGTAATGATAGAGTAAAAGAAGGTGAAGCAAATGGTAAAGTCGATTTTACTTTTACGTATGATTAAATTTAATAATACCAAAGAAAGCACTTAATAATAATTTATTAAGTGCTTAAGATAGTTGTTATTAGTTACGTGCAATAATAGGTTTTTCTTTACGATTAAACCAACTTTCACGTAATTTATCGTAGCTAAGATTAAATGCATAAGTATAAAAAAGGAAAAAGACAAAAAAAACAATTTCTAATAAAAATGCATTCCATAATGACATATTTAATAAAAGTGCCAGTATTGGTAATCCTATAATCACAAAGCTAAATTCAAAACCAATTGCATGTATAATCCGTATTTTTGTTGGTCTTGAGCCTTTTGATAAAGGCCAATAACGATCAAAGATCATGTTATAAAAAAGATTCAATAACATAGCTAATGTGGATAAGACAATAGCAACCGTACCCATCTGAAAAATTGAGCGTTCCAAAAGCCATGCACTAAGCGGTGCCGTTATGGCAATAGCAATCGCTTCAAATGTAACAGCGTGAAAAACGCGCTCAGTAAATGTTTTTTGATATTGGCTCATATCTCACCTCAAATTAATTATTTAACAAAAAACGAGTGCAATTATTGGTGATATTTTGTATATATACAAAATAGGAGCCATCGAAAAAACCGATACCACAATGAACTATTCTATAGAAACTTTGCGTACATTTGTTGAAGCCGCTTCATTAAAATCATTTTCTGCAGCAGCACGAAAATTAAATAAAAGCCAATCTACGGTCAGTAGTACCATCGCTGGATTCGAAGATGATATGGGGTTTGAACTATTTGAGCGAAAAGGGCGAGAGTCAACACTGACTTTTGCAGGACAAAAAGTGTTGAGCTTGGTCGAAGATATATTGTCGGCTGATGAACGACTACAGGCATTAAGAATAGAACTATCGCCTGAAATGGAACCTCGTTTAAGTTGTGTATTCTCTGATATGTATCAACCACCTTATTCAGAGCAACTCTTGAAAATTCTAGATAAAGAATTCCCACATCTTGAATTTGAGTTTCTTGTTGCAGAAAATGATGATGTGATTAATATGCTACAAAATAATCAGGCGCATATTGGTATGATGGAATCACGAGTAGAATATCCTGCTGATATTGCTTTCGCTCGTTTGCCTGTGAGTGGTAAGTTAGGATTATATGCACATAAAACGCATCCACTTGTAAAAGAAAATAAAATCAACTACCAACATTTAACAATGCATCGTCAATTAAGACTAAGCAGTAGGGCTCAATTTGCTATTAATAGTGAGAAAAACTGGCTAGCCCCTAATTATTTATTATTACTAGAAATGGCTGAGCAAGAAATGGGATGGGCAATATTACCCACATGGTTAGTTGAGCAATTTGGACATGATTTGTTAGTCAGTCTAGATTATGACCAATTCCCCAAGAAAATAGACATTGATTTGGTGTGGTCAAGAAGCAAGCCACCAGGAAAAGCGGGATATTGGATGATAGATAGGCTCTTAAAAAATGATCTTCAATTTTCTCTCTAGGTATTAATCAATCACCTTCATTATCAATAGGTATAGTGAAGGTGATATATTCCTTTCACAACGTGAGTTCACCAGCCACAAACATTTGTTTCTTCATCCATATCATAACCACGTACAATATTGATAAGATCTTTCACCATTAAACTGGACATATCAGCATCTAATAAATCAGTTAAAAAACTATCTTTATCAACAGAAACACCATTATTTTTGTTTGTTAATACTAAGGTGAGTTCTTGTGATTCAATATTTACCTTATTTTTTAGCTCATTAACTAAAAGTGAAACTTCTTTCGTCGCAATTTCTGGGATATATAAAATTTTAGGATTTAGAAATATTTTTTGAGATTTTTCTTGGCCATAGGCATTAATCAATTCTAATAAATAGCCTTTATTTTCATTTTCCATATTATTATTAACCTTCGGCAAGTATTTTAGGATCGACATAAAAATCGACATTAAAAACAGTATCTTCAGTTTTTGCTTCTATTTTGTGCCATGTCTCTGGCGGGAATACACCAAATTCACCAGCATTAATCACTAATGTTTCTGTTGGTTCTGGGCTAATTTCATCTGCATATGCGTAATAAATAATCATTCCTTGCATAACAGACAGCTTAGGATAAACCCCTTGGCGAGTACCTTTATCTAAATGCCTTTCCCAAATTGATTTTGGGGCTGTGTCTTTGGTCCAAAGTGGTGTTGAGCGTACATGGATATAGTGAGTGGGAATAATAATTCGTTCCATTTTACCTCCCTAAAATGAAGAGATTAATTTTTCTATTTTTATCTTAGTTAAGAAGAAAAATTATTGCTGATAATGTAATAAGCTATTGTGCTGTTGAATAAAATCTACCTCTTCTAATAAGGTATTTCAAATGCAATTTTATGAAAAAAAGTGACAATAAAGCTCAAAGCTTATTAATATCTTGTTTTATTTGGTTAAATTATTTTTTAAAATTTAAATTATTTTTTATTTAAAGGTCGTTTTTTAGTCATTTTTCAGGTGTTATTCTCGACGTTTACTCACTAACATAATTTCTTTGTTCTATAATTAATCAAGCCTAGGGGATTAATATTTAATTCATTATTTAACATAATTGAGATATCACTATGGAATTAAAGGATTACTACGCCATAATGGGTGTTAAACCTACTGATGATACTAAAACGATTAAAACGGCTTATCGCCGTTTAGCTAAAAAATATCACCCTGATGTAAGTAAAGAGCCGAATGCTGAAGAGCGTTTTAAAGAAATTGCTCAAGCATGGGAAATATTAGGAGATGAGCAACGAAGAGCTGAATATGATGAGCTTTGGGCACATCGTAACGATCCTAAGTTTAAGCAATTCACACAACAACATTCGAATACAAAAAATCAACAAAGCTTTAGCCAAGAAGATTTTGATGATATTTATGCATCATTTTTTGGCCGACGTTCTCCATTTGAAGAACAGCAGAATTCTCAGTCCTTTAAACAACGCGGACACGATTTAGAACTAGAATTAGCTGTGTTTTTAGAAGAATCACAAGAAGAACATAAACGCACAATTAGTTACCATTTACCGGTTTATAATGTTTTTGGGATCGTAGAAAAAGAAATTCCTAAAACATTAAATATTAAAATTCCTGCAGGTGTTATTGATGGACAGCGTATTCGCTTAAAAGGTCAGGGAACACTAGGTGAAAATGGTGGGGAAAATGGTGATTTATGGCTAACAATTCGTATTGCACCTCATCCTTTGTTTGATATTAAAGGCCATGATTTAGAAATAGTGGTTCCAGTTGCACCTTGGGAAGCGGCATTAGGTGCAAAAATTCCTATACCTACAATAAAAGAGAAAATCTTATTAACTATTCCTGCAGGAAGCCAAGCAGGGCAAAAATTACGTATTAAAGGAAAAGGATTAGTTAGCAAAAAGGCTAGTGGCGATTTATATGCAATTTTAAAAATTGTAATGCCACCTAAATCGGATGAAAAAACACGCGAATTATGGCAACAAATTGCAGATAGCCAGACCGATTATAATCCACGTAAAGACTGGGAGAATAAATAATGGGTCAGTTAACAACAACTATATTTACTGTCACTGAATTTTGCCATCACACTGGAATATCAAATGATGAACTTAAAGAGTTTGTTGCACTTGGCGTGATTGAGCCATTAGAAATTGAAACTCAAGAATGGTTTTTCGATGATAATGCCCTTGTGGTGACACATCGTGCGTTAAAACTTCATAAAGAGCTCGCATTAGATTGGCATGGCATTGCTATCGCTCTAACCTTATTAGATGAAAATGAGCAGTTAAAACAAGAAAACAAGCAATTACGCCAGCAATTAATGCGATTTATAGATGAATCATGATCAATACAATAGCCACTAAACACAAATATGACTTTAGTGGCTATCTTTTATTCCTTATTAATTGATTTTACTCGCTATTTTCCACGTTCTTATTTAAACAAAATCATAAAATAGCCATGCTTTAAAAATGAGCAAAATGGCGATGAGATCACATCTACGCACATAACTATTAGATTATGATTCTTATAATTTATTGATTATATATTTTTCTTGTTTGTTAATTGAGGTTTACTTTTTATAAGGGAAAAACAATGCAGCCGATCCAAATAAATAAATTAATAGAGTGGCGTAGGACTTTTCACCAATTTCCAGAAATTGGTTGGACCGAGTTTGTGACAACAGGCACGATAATTACGTTATTGCGTGACATGGGGGTTGAGGTTAAAGCTGGGCCTCATATTCTTTGCCAAGAAAGTATTTTAGGTCGAGATGAAAAACTCGTAAAAGAAGCAATCAAAATTGCCAAAGAAAAAGGGATCAGTACTGAGTTATTAGCCGAAATGAATGGTCTTACAGGATGTATGGCTATTATTGATACAAAAATACCTGGTCCTACATTCACTTTTCGTTTTGATATTGATTGTGTTTATGTTCAAGAATCAAATGATGAAAATCATCTACCTAATAAGCAGGGTTTTGCTTCGTGTCGTTCTGGATTAATGCATGCTTGTGGTCATGATGGACATACTGCAATAGGGCTTGGTTTAGCACATTGGTTAAAACAAAATATTCACATTTTAAGTGGAAAATACAAATTAATATTTCAACCTGCAGAAGAAGGGGTGAGAGGTGCTAGAGCAATAAGCGACAGTGGGATTTTGGATGATACTGATTACTTTATGGGAATGCATATTGGATGTAATTTAAAAAAAGGTGAAATTGCACTCGATCCTTTTGATTTCCTTTGTACAACTAAATTAGATATTTCTTTAAAAGGAAAAGTAGCTAATGCTGTCGATGAGCCAGAAAAAGGAAATAATGCATTAACTGGAGCCTGTTTTTTAGCTAATGAAATATTAGCAACACCAAGGCATGGTAAAGGCATGACGAGAGTAAATGTTGGAACTTTAATTGCAGGTGAAGATCGTAGCCTTATTCCTAGTTCGGCGAAGATGCAACTGGAAGTACGTGGACAAGATGCTGAAATAACAAAATATTTATTTGATAATATCAAAAAATATACTGCTGGTATCGCATCTTCTTATCACTTGGAAACGAAAATAGAAATTACTGGTGAGGCAACAAATTTTAGAAATGATCTTGAAATGATAAACCTCATGCAAGGGATTATCGATACACATCCAGAATTATTAAATGTCACATTACCTTTGGGGGGGAGTGAAGATGTCTCACTGATGGTAAGAAGAGTACAAGAAAAAGGTGGAAAAGCGATATTCTTTTTAGTAGGTGCAGATCAAAGAGACGGGCATCATAAAGAAAAATTTGATATCGATGAAGAGGCGCTCTCCATTGGTTTAACACTTTTTACTGAAGGTGTTTTATCTATTCTTAATATACGTAAATAATAGAAAGGTCTCTTCTATTTGCTGATGTTGCATAGAATGAGACCTTAATAACTATTTAATGGATATTGAAAATAATGAGTTTTTTGGTTGATTCTCTTGGATAAACTCAATATAGAGTTGAGTTTCATGTTCTGTTTTTTTCGATGTAAAGAAACAAATATTGCTCTTAATTGTTGGCGTAATTTTCTTATAAATAACACCTTCAGTTTCAATAATAGGAAATGAATTAATTAAACTTATTCCTAATTCATTTTTTACAAATGTTATTGCTGTTTCTTGATCTGAGACTTCAGCAATAATATTAGGTTTAGAGTTTGATTTATGAAGCATTCTGTCAATAACGGTACGGCCAATATTGCTTTTAACTAATGCAATAAAAGGTTGATCATGTAAATCATCTAATGTGAGCGTATTTTTTGTACATAGTTTATGCGATTTAGGCATAGCACAAATAATTTGAGTTTCTCTCATTGGTATTTGTGTCAAATTATAATTACTATTAATTGTCATATTGTCAGTAATGGCAATATCGGCTTGTTCTTTTGCAATTAAAGACAATAACTGTTCACTTCTAGATATTTCTAAATGAACATTAACTTGATGTTTTTTAATAAAAAGAGCAGTGATTTTATTTATAAATCCATAAGCTAGTGTTGGGGGAACTAAAACGCGTAGACTTCGTTTTTTTTCTTGGTGATGAAAATGGCTTAGTCGACTGAAAGATGCGGCTATGTTGGTGATTTCTTCGTAGAATAATAGTGCATCAGAGTTAGGTATAAGTTTGTTATTTTCACGAGTGAATAATTGTTTACCACAACGCTTTTCTATCTGATTTAATGTTTGGCTTACTGCGGGTTGAGAAATACCTAGTTGCTCTGCAGCATTAGTCACACTCCCATAGTCGATCACCGTTTGTATAATTTCAAGGTCGCGCAATGTAGCCCACCCTCCTGACCAAGAGGTTCTTTTTATATTAACTGCCATCGTGTTTTTTACTTTAGTCTGTTTATCTTATATACGATTATACCGTTAATAGGATAATTATTAAATAATAGTTATGAAGGAAGCATTAGTGTTTTTTTATTAACACAGATTACTATTGCATTTAATGTATTATTATTATTATATTTAATATAATAAACTCTTATTATAAATAAAATTAGCTTAGATTACA
Source organism: Proteus sp. G2669 (assembly GCF_009915245.1). Classification (NCBI taxonomy): domain Bacteria; kingdom Pseudomonadati; phylum Pseudomonadota; class Gammaproteobacteria; order Enterobacterales; family Morganellaceae; genus Proteus; species Proteus sp. G2669. The sequence continues at coordinate 25,521 of NZ_JAABLX010000037.1, forward strand.
TTTCTAATGAAATTAATAACAATACTTTATCTTATTTATATTTAAATATGTCCATAGATAAATCCCATTGATATTAATATGATACATTTAATTAATTTTTTATTTCAAAATATAATGACCATTGAGATATAAATCACGGTAATGGGCTATTTTTTATTGTTAATATTCTACGTCCAATTATCTATCTGGTTTTTTATTTCTTAAGGTATTTAATTGATATACAAATTATAAATAACAAGCAAATGGGGAGTTTTATGTCTTTTTTCAAAAAAGGTATTATTGCCTTATCAATTAATATTGCATTAGTTTCATCTGCTTTGGCCTGTACCACATTATTAGCTGGAAGTGAGGCAACAAATGATGGCTCTTTAATTATTGCTCGTAGCGCAGATAGCGATGCATTAAAAGCGCAACATTTTGTTATTCATCCTGCTAAATCAAATCAAATAGGAACTTACAGTACAAAAGAACACAACGGCGCTAATAACTTTACGTACCCATTACCAAAAAATGCATTACGTTATACTACTGTTCCAAATTGGAAAACACAGCTACATGGTGCAACAGGGTTTAACGAGCTGGGGGTTGGCGTTAGTGGCACCGAGTCTATTTTTGCTTCACCCAAAGCACTTTCTTTTGATCCTTATGTTGAAGATACAGGAATAACTGAAGATGATATTCCTGATGTGCTACTTTCAAGAGCAAAAACAGCGCGTGAAGCAATCGAATTATTAGGAAGTATTATTGAAACACAAGGGGCTGGAGAAGGATTTGGAGTTGCTGTTGTTGATAAAAATGAACTTTGGTATTTAGAAACAGGAACAGGACATCATTGGATTGCACAAAGATTGCCTAAAGACAAATATTTTGCGACAGGTAATCAAGGCAGACTACAAGCTTATGATATCAACAGTGAAGATATATTAGGCTCTAAAAATTTAGTGGAATTTGCGATTGAAAAAGGGCTTTATAATCCTGAAAAAGAGGGAGCATTTAACTTTTCTAAAGCGTATACCCGTGATGATGAGCGAGATCGTACCTACAATGACCCTAGAGTATGGATCATTCAGCAACAATTTAATCCATCGTTAAAGCAAGCCGTTGATGATGGGCGCAATTTTGCCCCTTTATTAACACCAGAAAAAAAAGTGTCTATTGAAGAAGCGAAGACTATGTTGCGTAACCACTTTGAAGGAACCAAACACGATCCTTATACCAATGGATTAAATGGTAAAGAGCCATGGCGCCCAATTAGTGTATTTAGAACTTATGAAGCACATGTAATGCAAGTTCGTCCAGAGCTTCCTCAAGAAATAGGTGAAATAACTTATGTTGGGTTGGGGATGGCGGATTTAACTGCATTTGTTCCATATTACAGTGGACTAAAAGCTTATCCTCAACATTATGGAATAGGTACAAATAAAGCAGATAGCGATTCTATTTATTGGAAATATCGTAAATTACAAACATTAGTGATGACAGACTATCCAAAACTTGCACCAATAGTAAAAAAAGCCTACCAAGAATGGGAAGAAAAAACAGCACTAGAGCAAAAAGAAATGGAAGCTAAATATCTTGCTATGGTTAAAACCAATAAAGCGGGTGCAGATAAAATGTTAAATGAATTTAATTTACGAGTGATGGCGAGTGCGGAGTTATTGACCGAAAATTTAACAAATGAATTATTTACTATAAAAACAAAAGATATTCAAGATGATATTTTCTTTGCTAATAAGTCTAAAAAAGACTAATAGAGAAATGTTGCTTTAAATACAATCTAGACAAAAGATCCCAAGTTGTTGGGATCTTTTTAATAATAGGCGATTAAATAACAGGAATATAGTAGCTAATTTTTTGCAAATATTGCCCACTTTGATCAAGTAATTTATCGTAACTCACAGGCTCTTTTAGTGTATATCGTTCAATATCAGGGCCAGGTCTACGTAATAAATTCATTTTTGGTAATACTTTAGTATATACCGTATAAATAATGTCATCATAACCCGTTAATGAATCTAAAATTTCATCCATATGAAAAGTAATTTCTAGGTAATTACCGCTGGGTAATTCTAATTGTGACATTGCTGAGACATTAGATGCCGTTGATAGCTTTTCTTTATCAACTGCGGTGTTATAAATGTACATGGTGTCATCTAATGTGCTTGCAGATGCTCTGTGCATTGCATATAACTCAGTCGGTATTGTATGTACATCTTTCAAAAATTTACGCCAAAACTCTTTTCTGAATTTTTTCTTGTCTGAATTCCACGTTGAAATGGGTTTGTTATACTGGTGAGACATGCCGGCTAATTTTAGAGAAGGGGAGGTAACGACTTCATATTTGGCACTTAGCTCAACAGTTTCTAGTGCTGGAAAAATAAGCTCACTAATATCCCAACCTGGTTTTTTTCTATACTCAGAAGGGGTGATATTAAATTGTTTTTTAAATGCACGACAAAAGGTTTGCTGGGAGTCAAACCGATATTTCAGTGAAATATCTAGCAGACTGCAACGTGTTATACGTAAGGCATAAGCACCACAAGATAAACGTCGGGCGAGTATGTATTTTCCTAAAGATATTCCTGTATATGCTTTAAATAAGCGCTGAAAGTGCCACTTTGTATAGCCTGATTTTTCAGCAACGATATCTAATGATAAACGTGAATCAAGATTCTGCTCGATCCAAACAATGATATCTTTAACAACATTCTCTTGGAGCATGAATATTCCTATTATTTTTCTCTATCGATATTTTTCAATAAGATCGATTTAATTTATTGAACTACAATAAATATATAGGTGCTAGGATAATAGCATATCGTATAGTGGTAGTTGCATTGAATAAAGTAAAATAGGCGAGTATTAATGTAAAGTTATGTATTGCAAATTATTTGAATTAAATTTGATTTTAAATAAAAAAACAATTATTGAAGTCATTAATCAATGATTGATGTTTTTATTAAAATTAAGGTTTTATTAAAATAAAGATAGATATTTTTGTTTTCATCAAATACGGAAGTATCCTATTTTGTCTTTAAAAGAAAGTGCCTAGCTTTATTGTATTAGTGAAATTCATTGGTTATTTTAGGAGATATGATGAATAAGTTATTTTCTATTTCGGCTATTGCTTTAGTATCATCGTTAATGGCAGCCCCCGCTTTAGCCGCTAAAACGGATACTTATAATTGTGAAGGTCAGAAAATTAGAGTTTCTTTTCCGAATGAACAGCTCGCTGTTATGTACTACAACGATGAAATTATTGTTTTACAAGAGGCTGTTGCTGCGAGTGGTGCACGCTATGTTGGTGAAAATTTCCAAATATGGGGAAAAGGGCAAGATGAATTTAACCTTGCTACCATTTCAGAAGATGATGCTATTAATGGACGTGTCGCTGAAGATAAAGGGCGTACGTGTGAATTAGTAAAATAGCTTCGTTATAGCATTAAAAATAAAGGGAAGTATAACTTCCCTTTTATTTAAATAATCAGGTTGAATATAAAACATTCCCATACTATACAATGAGCTTTAATATATTTATTATCAATTTAGTGGTTTTTAAAAATGAAAAGATAATAAATATATTTATATAACTATAATAATCTCAGTGATATTAAATATATCGGTGCTTTTACTGTTAATTTAAAAAAGAAAAAATAAACTATTTTTTATATTTAATAAATAGTAGAGAGAAATTATTGAATTAAATTAACGTGTTTACAATCATCCTGAAGAGGTGAACCCATTGCGATATTGTACTTAAGCAGTGATAACAGTACCAATAAGCACTTAACGAATGGGTACATTTTAGTTATACTGTTTAAAATAAACATAAAGATTATTCATTTTTTATCATTAATACTACTAGAAAATTTATTGTGAGTTTATATGAAATCTTATCCTTAGCTAGTCTCATATTAGTTCTTAAAAGTTAAATTTAGAAAATAATACACCACTATTTAATATGGTGGATGTTGTGATATTAAAAAATTAATAAGAGAATAAATCTAATGAAAGTTAAAAACTCAAGAAAATATAATGTAGTGTTACCTGATAATAGAATTCTAGCGTGGTATGAGTCTGGACCAGAACAAGGTAAACCAGTAGTATTTTGTACTGGTGCAGGAATGAGTGGTCTATTAGGTTTGGATGTTGAATATCTAAATAAGCTTAATATCCGTTTAATTACTCCAACTCGTCCAGGATTAGGTGATTCAACGTTCGATCCTCATAAAACGCTAAAATCTTTTTCTCAAGATATTTTATTTTTACTCGAACATCTTAATATTAAAAACTTTGATGTAATGGGATTTTCTCAAGGGGCTGTATTTGCTATGGCACTTTGTTTTTATTGTCATGTAGACAAATTAGTTGTTGTCGCGGGACAAGATCAATTTGATTATCCTGATACACGAAATCAACTCACAGAAGAAGTTGCTAATATGCAACAGCAGGCGGTTAGTGCTCCTGATGTATTAGCTTCTTGGATTAAGCAAAATATATCAGCTAATTGGTTAATGAATTTTATTTTAAATTACAGTGCAGATGTTGATTTAGCTGTTTATCAATCGATAGATTTTCTTCCTGTTTATCAAGAATGTATGACAGAAGCTTTTAAACAAGGTAATGAGGGATATACTCAAGATCTTCTTATTGCTATGCAGCCATGGGGTTTTTCACCTGAAGACATAAAAACGCCAACAACATTATGGTATGGCATGAAAGATACGAGTACCGTTCATTCTCCTGATTTTGGAGCATTGTTGTTTCAACGTTTTCCTAATGCACAACGACATTTATGGACAGAAGAAGGTGGATCACTTCTGTGGACAAAAACTGAAGATATTTTATTAGCATTAATTGACTAAAATTAAATACTATATTATTGATGGAGTAGATATTGTTTATTTAAAAAAATAACAGTATCTACTGTTTTAAGTTATATTTAATCGATTTACTTCAGATTCACTGAAAAATACAAATATAAATATGGACTTTGATTGGGTGGATAATTGTTCTTATATTATAATTATTTTCTAAATTGTTGTTTTGATATTTTTTTAAAAATAAATTTGAAAATAATTTGCTATAAACCGAATTATATGACTTAATAGCGCCACTGGTTTGGAAGTACAGACCTATTTATGTTAGTGCAGTTTTAAGTAGTTCACCGTTTAGCGTTATCCATGATACCTCTTCGTTGCGAATTCCTTCAAATAGTGACCATAAGTAAAATCCGAAATCAAACCGCAAACTATGCCTTATGGCAAAATAATTAATTAAAGGAAATCTTATGTCTAATACAATGACTGGTACAGTAAAATGGTTTAACGATGATAAAGGCTTCGGTTTTATCACTCCTAAAGATGGTAGCAAAGACGTATTCGTACACTTTTCAGCTATCCAAAGCGAAAGCTTCAAATCTTTAAAAGAAGGCCAAGAAGTTTCATTTTCTATCGAAAGTGGCGCTAAAGGTCCTGCAGCAGCGAACGTAATCGCTCTGTAATATTGAGTCATTATTGCAGTAAATATTGCTTAACGCAGTATTAATACTGATAAGACCAATAAAAACCTCACCTCGGTGAGGTTTTTTGTATTAAAAAACCTCATTATTTTATTTTTTATATAGTAATATCGATTTAAAACAACCTTATTAAGGTTATGTAAATGTTTAAAATAAATAATTTTAATTATTAAAAAATTTGCTTTAATGATTAACTTTATTAGCAAAGAAAATAGTTTAAATAATAATAAAATTCTTATAATGCTGAAATAAAGATAGTAAGATATTGCTTTCTCAATGAAAAGAAAGAAAAAAACTTCATTAGAATAGAAAGATATCAGATAAATCATAAAAAATAATTTAAAGAAAAATATAAAATTAATATTTAATGACTTATCTAAAAAAAATGCTGTCTAATTCAATGTGGCTTAAAAGCTTTTAGTTCTCAAAGGACAAACTAGTGTACGCTAAAAATTTTTTTTCATTGCATCTGTTACACCCAAAATATTTTTTAACTTGGTTTGGTGTTTTTATTCTTTTTCTATTAGTACAACTACCTTATTCTTGGTTACTTTTCGTGGGTAAACGTCTAGGGTTATTATCTCGTTTTTTTGTAAAAAGAAGAGTCTCTATAATAAAGCGAAATTTAGAGCTATGTTTTCCTGATAAAGATCAATATGAAATAAATAAACTCGTCATGGATAATTTATCTTCACTTGGTGTGGCTTTATTTGAAACAGGAATGGCTTGGTTTTGGAGTGATCGCCGATTAAAAAACCTTTTTGAAGTGCAGGGAATATCCAATTTCACAAATGCTAATGAGAAAAATGCAGGGATTTTATTAATCGGCATACATTCAATGTCGCTAGAGTTGGGTGGGCGTATTATGGGGCTTTGCTTCTCAGTTAATGCCATGTATAGACCGCATAACAATAAAGCGATGGAATATATCCAAACTAAAGCGAGATGTCGTTCTGATAAAGGGATGATAGATAGACGTAATTTAAAATTTATGGTTATGGAGTTAAAAAAAGGAAAGGCAATTTGGTTTGCTCCTGATCAGGATTTTGGTTTGAAAGGAACCACTTTTTCACCTTTCTTTTGTGTCGAAAAAACATCAACTTCAAAAGGCGTTGCAATATTAGCCAAATTATCAGGAGCACCTTCTTTGACTGTAACGCTGGTTAGAAACGAAAATAAAAAAGGTAAACAATACAGTTTGATTATTGGTGAGGAGTTGGTTAATTACCCTAGCGATAATATTCAAAACGATACAGATAGAATGAATAAGTTGATTGAAACAGAAATCATGAGGGCACCAGAACAATACTTATGGGCCCATAGACGATTTAAAACACGACCAGCAGGTGAAACGAGTTTCTATCACTAGTCTATTTATAAATGAGTAAATAAAAAAAGACCAACACATAATGTGTTGGTCACAGTAAATACTGGAAGCAATGTGAGCAATGTCGTTGTAAAAAGTTGAGCAAAACACTCAACTATTCACAAGTTAAAAGATAATCATTATCAATTGACTTGTCAACCCTTACGTTTGTATGGATTAATGAAAATGCAAACAAAAGGGATAGAATGGAAAATAAAAAGATAAGAAAAAAGAAGATAAAAAAAAGAATAGAGTTAGCAGGTATATAAGTTAACTATACCTGCTTAATATATTATGACCATAATAGAAAAATACCATTTATATAAATATAGTAATAACTTCTAATGCTCGAAAAATATATACTCATTATTTAATGATAAATAATTTATCCAAAATATTCAGAGATTAATATCTATTTAAAATATAGGATTAGAGAAAATGTTAATTTTAATTATATATTATATCCATTATAGCTAAGTTTTCACCAATCCAATTTATATTCATTGAACCTTTATTTTCATTTAATTTAGTATTGAACATTTTATTTGGTTCAATTTTATGCTGTATTTCTTCCATTTCAACACCATTCCAGCAGTTTGTTTTAAATATATTTCCGATAGAATCAATCATACAATTACCTTCTACTATAGAGCCTGTAAAGGTAATTGTTCCTGAACCAATAACCTTATTATTTGCAAGGGTGGGAGCTGATAATAAAAGTGTTAAACAAGCTACGATAATAAGATTCTTTTTCATTTTATATTCCTTAATATTATTTTATTGGTCAAATTTAGTAATTGATCTCTTTTGTGAAAGATCTGTGTTTTTCGTTCTGAATGATGGAAGGAATATTAAAGAAAAAAAATATATCAATCTGTAAAAAAATTTGATGGTTAATGACAACTATATAAATATTTATGAATGAATTTTTGTATGCTTCAATAATAGAATAATAATTAAAATTAGAAATGGCTTACGTAACCATTTGAATAATATTAACTTGATAAAATTATCTTTATTTTCATTAATAAGTTAACTTTATTTAACATAAGTTATGTTACTTAATTTTTTTATGATACATTTTGTTGTCAAAACAAAAAATTAATAATTTAAGCTATTTCAAGATGACAAAAAATTTGTCAAAATATTTCCACGAAGTTACTATAAAAGTAAAAATTATATCTTTATTTGATGATTTCTATTTAGTTGAGTATTGATATTTTAATTTATCACTTTATTATCATTAAAAATAAATAATAAAAAGAGAATAGAATATTTATGCAGAGTTATCATTCGTTATCAGCCCAAGTTTACCAAATAGATAAACCTATAGGATGTAGTTTTGGTGACGTAGAATATTATCAAGAACGTCTTAAGGATGTTAATGGTAAAATTTTAGAACCTGCTGTGGGAACTGGGCGTATTTTAATCCCTTTATTAAAGGCTGGATTTAATGTAGAAGGGTTTGATCTTTCAGATGAGATGCTTTATTTCTGTATGGAAAATTTAAGAAGTAATGGATATTCTCAAGATAAAGTGACTAAAGATAATTTGTTGACATTCCAAGTTGAGACACGCGTTGATGCAATAATTATTCCGACAGGAACTTTCTTATTGTTAGATAGCGAAACAAAAGCACTACAGTCACTTCAGCAATGTTATAACGCATTAAATCCAGATGGACGTTTGTTAATTGATATTAGTTTGGCGCATACCTTTACTAAAGGCCAATGTTCTAGTCGACAATTCGAAACGCCGGAAGGGGATTTAATTACCTTACAGATAGTAAATGCCGAAATAGATTATATTAATCAATTAACAGTATCTCATCACCGTTATGATAAATGGAGAAATGGGAAAATAATTGAAAGTGAATGGGAAGTGTTTAAATTGAAATGGTTTGGTGTGTATGAATTTAGACGGCTCCTTGAATCTATTGGCTTTGAAAAAATAACAATTTCTGGAGATTATCAATACTTATGCGAACCAAATAACGAAACAGAAATTATTACTTTTGAAGCTTATAAATAAAAAGCAAATAGGATATTGACAATAAGGCCATAACATTATGGCCTTTTTAATGTCATTAGTAGTTTTTCTGCTTTTTTGAAAAGATCAAATGTTGTCTTTGCTATGAATGAAAAAAGAAGACAAGAGAACATTAAATTTGAAAGAAATAGTAATTTTATTTGTCAGTATTAAAGTGAGTTCTTAAGATAAAAAAATCCCCGCACTAGGCGGGGGAAAATTAAATATCTATCAGTGATGAAATACTGAAACCAATAGTAAGGGAAAAAAAGATATCAATCTGTAACAAACTTTTAAAAAAAATAATTAAAATAAGTGTGATATTAAAAGTATTTTTTGAAAAAATCATAGTTACTTGATGTTTTTATAATGTAATTAATTGTTTTTAATTGTTTTTAATTGTTTTTAATTGTTTTTAATTGTTTTTTAATTTATTAGGAACATTGGATTGGAGCATATAACTAATAATCATGTTAATTTAACAATAAAATTTATATACATTTATCTGAGAGTATTGATAAATTTCTTAATTTTTAGAACAACAAAAATACGTATTTATAATTATATTGGGTAAAAATCAGGCAATGACAATAATTGATTATTACCTGATTAGAATAGATACAAGAAGATAATAGGGTGTCTATCCATTAACTACCATTGTTTTACATCAATCATATTGTTTGATGGATATACCTTTGCGATATAAGAAGAGATATTATTACGAATATAAGGATTTTTTTCTTCAGGATACATTTTCCAAGCTTTTTTTAAATAATCCAATAGCTCACTATTGATATAATTTGAACTAGATAATGCCTGAATTGCGCTTAAGCTTATTTCTGCGTTATCAGAGATAGTTAGTTCAAAAAATGCTGAAATTTTATGTTTTAAATTAGCATCATGAGAGGCTGCATAAATAGCACTTCTTATGATTTCTACATTTTGATGAGTAAAGAAAGGTTGAAAGTCCTCAACAAAAATAGTATTTAGTTCTGTTAAAATGTAGCCGATAAAACGCAATGTATCTTCGTGATTGGTTACTTTAAGAATAGAAATAAGACTTTCTTTAAACTGTGCATACTGGTCTTTATACTTGAAGTAAATAATAGAAATAGCAATATCTGTTTTTTCATCATATGGAGCAATTAGTGCTCGTTGAATATGAGGTAAAGCGTGTTTTTTAAAATAAGTTGCTAAGACATTTAAAGATGCTTTATATAACTCAATATTTTCGGCTCGTAGTTGCTGCTCTAAAAAATACAGACTCCTATTTGATAATTCAGGTAGTTTTGTTAATGAGTTGATAGCATTGACTTTTTTAGTAATATCATCATTATCGTTGGCAAGACAAACTAAAATTTCTTCATTACCTCCCATACGATGACCAAACCAACTTGTGTCATAGCCTAAAATAACTTCATCTAACCAACGTTCATACCATTGTGTAAATGATGTCTCATAAGAAAATGTGTAGGGAGTATCTGAATTTACCCAATCAGATGTATATAAAATATGACCTTTATAATCACCATTCAACACTAATAAAAGATCGTATTCACAACCACAGGTTCCTAAATAGAGTGTACCTTGGTGGAGTCTATCGTAAATATTATCAAATTCTTCATCACTACAATCATCAGGTACATGACATAATGCTTTCCATTCCTCAATATCCATATTAGGGCTAAGTAAGCAGGGTAGTGCATAGTTTTTTATATCATGTCTAGCTATCGCGTCATCAAAAGCGTAGAGCCCATAATAAGGGCCTGCACCACCATAAGAACCTGTACCACCATGACCAATTCGTGTGATAAAGTTGATATAGTCCTGTGGAAATTTACATCCAGATTTTTTTTGTAACTGATCAGCTTTTTCTATAGTGAGTGGTGGGTTTAATTGATAGTTATGGCTATTAGCGCCAAATTCTTTGTGTTCGTGATCAACAATCGCAACAAGTATTAATTTTTCACGGATACGCTCAATAGGATTATCTGCATATTTCTTATTTATTTGTTCCCATTGCTGTAACGGTGTCAATTTGTTCTCTTTTTCAAAGAGAGATGAAATAAAACCCATAAGTTAAAGTCCCTATTGATGATATGGTTTAAATCTAAAATGTTTATTTAACAATCCGTTATGATGGATAGAAAACCAAATATAAAATGATTTTCTTACTGAAGTTACACTATAAACTATTTTATCTTTAATAAGAAAATAGTATTTTTAGGTAATAGCTTTCTTTATTTATTGTGCAATAAGAATAAATATACGATAGATAAAAAAAAGACCAACGCTAGGAGAGTTGGTCAATAAATACTAGAAGCAATGTGAGCAATGTCGTTGTGAAAAACCAAGTAAAATACTCAACTATTCACAAGCTAAAAGATAATCATTATCATTTAATATGTCAACCCCAATAAGATTATGGTCACTATTTATTCACACTAAAAAACCAACAAAATAATTTAATTGATAGAAACTAAAGTTGGTAATTTGTCAATTATAACAATGAGATCGCTTTTTTCTGACTTAGTATTTATCGTATTCTCAATGCTTTTCATTTTTTTTATTTTATTGATTAAATCCTTAGCGTGTCGAGATCGTAAATGTATTGTTTTTTTAACCATGAGTCTTCTCCTTACTTGTAATAACCACTAGCATAATAGTGATAATACTTAAATGCAAATGATAATCAATATCATTTGCGTGTTTAGGGAGAGAATAAATTCTTGGTAAGATTGTGACATTGCCATATTCATACTTTATGTGCCGATTTTCTTATCTCAGGGCTATTAAAAAAATGATAGTATAAATAATAAAAAGCTCTAATAAGGAATTGACGCAATGGCATATGATTTAACAAAAAGATTAGTCATAGGGCTATCTTCTAGTGCGCTATTTGATTTAGAAGAGTCAGATAATATATTTCGTACTGAAGGTGAGGAGTCTTATCGAAAATATCAGCGAGAAATGCAAGATATTCCATTAAATAAAGGTGTTGCATTTCCGTTTATTAGCCGACTTTTAAAACTAAATAATATCAGGATTGATGATCCCTTGGTTGAAGTCATTTTATTATCTAGAAATGATCCTGATACAGGATTAAGAGTGATGAATTCTATTGAGCATTATGAGCTAGGGATCACCAGGGCTGTGTTTCTTCAAGGAAAATCACCTCATATTTATATTCCAGCCTTTGATATTGAATTATTTTTATCAGCAGATCATGATGATGTTATACAAGCAATTAAAGCTAATTATCCCGCAGGACAAATATTAGCAGGTCATATTAATGATGATAATGCAGATGAATTAAGAATTGCTTTCGACTTTGATGGCGTTATCGCTGATGATGAAGCCGAGGTTATTTACAAAACTTCGGGAGAATTATCACAATTTCATCTTCATGAAGCCAAAATGGTTGATACTCCTCATAACCCAGGGCCGTTAAAGAAATTTCTACTGCGTATTTCAGATATTCAAAAACTAGAATTAGAAAAAGTAAAGCAAGATCCTAGTTATGTTCCATTACTTAAGATTTCCATTGTTACTGCACGAAATGCGCCGTCTCATAAGCGAGTTATTAATACCATGAGAGCGTGGGGAATTTCTGTTAATGAAGCCTTTTTTATGGGAGGAGTAGAGAAGGCGAATGTGTTAAAGATTTTAAAACCACATATATTCTTTGATGATCAAAAATTACATTTAAAATCCTCGTCTGAGCTTCCTTCTGTACATATCCCATTTGGGATAGCGAACAAAGAGATAGATAATAAATAATTTATTATAGTAAAAAAGGTGTGTGATATTTATATCATACCCTATTTTTTTATTTTGTCTAATGTGGCCTTTATTTGAAATATTCTATTTATATTGTTTTATTTATTTTTTCTAAATAAAAATAAGTGTAAAATTGGATCTATTTTTATAGAAGTAGTATGGTGTTGGATGATTTATATATATTATAAATTAATAACGATTTATAGATATTTTATATTAAGAGGTATCTAACTAATTTAAATTAAATAAGGAAAATTGAAATGGATAATAATCATAGATTTTTTTCTGATGATGTATGCCCTAAAACTGCATTATATGGTCAATTTTATGGTGATAATCGCTATGCGGGCCGAGATTATGAACGAAAAATATATAATGGAAATAAATTCCCCAAAACTAAAAAAGGGTTTTATTTTAAAAAGTTAATGAATTTTAAATAATAAAAGCAATAAGCAATTAATATAAAGTCATTTTAAATAAAAATATCAATATTATTTAATATGTGGTTAATTGATATTTAAAAATGATTTGATGATTGCATAATTCGAGAAAATTACTACGCTCAAAATTTGTAGCGCAGTAAAAATCATTATTAACTTTTCTCAATACCAATCGGTTGATAACCTTGCCATAAAGGTTTGAAATGTTCACCTGAATTATTTGGTATTAGGTGAATGTAGTAATCACCGATTTTGCTTAATAAAATGCAATCATCAACATCTTTTAAATTATCTTTATGTTGTTGCTGGCTATCGACTAAAAGCGTTGTGATGGCTTTTTCTTTAGCCTCATTTGCTGATTGTGCAACAAATAAATCAAATTCGTGTAGTTCAGCTAGGCTTGATGGATGATAACCACCTACATTAACAAAGTATAACTTATTGTTATTGTTGCTAGTCTTATTGCTAAGACTGAGGCTAATATCAAATCCATCAACCCAAGTGATTTCAGTATAACCATCAATATGTACTTTATCTTTGTCACCAAACCATGCATCTCTTAATGCAGGCCAAGCATCTATAGGCTTTTCTGCTGCAACAAATTGAATATCGTGAACTTCGATATTTGACTTACCCGCATTGCCACCAACATAGAACATAAACAATTTCATTATTGCTTCCATTTTTTGTGTTTTTATCGATATATAATTTATTATATAACCATGTTGAGAGCAAGTGTAAAAAATGAAGATGATTGATTTTATGAACTAAATTATTCATTTTTACTCTAAGCATTTGCTATTAATTTAAAATATTATTTGGGGTAGATATGAGATTACTTATGCTTTTGAGTGTTTTTTTTATTTCTGCTTGTTCATCAACGGGAGCAATAGAATCTCAAGAAAGTAAAAGTCATAAAGAAGATCCATATTCTGATAGCACATTAAATAGTATTAAAACTAATCAGAATATTTATATTGAGCAACAACGTAGTAAAGGAAATTTTTAATCTGTTAAAATAAATGATTACTTCTTGGGCCACCTAAGTGGCCTTTTTATATACAAAAATATAAAATATGGCAATATTAATCAGAAGTTTTTTCAAATTTCCTGTATAAAAGTAAGGTATGCATTATTATTGTAATTGAGGGTATTGAATAATAATTCTATAAAAATAGTAAAAATAAAAGAGAGTATAGGGTAGATGAGCGATAAAAAAGAAAAAAAGTAATGGGATCTTAAGGCATACGGAGCTATATTTATATTCAGATAATCTATGAGATGAGGCTGTAATGAATAGAAAAGAATTAATTAATTATATTAAAGAAAACTATAATGTAGAGCCTGAGTATTTATGGATTAAATATCCTAATTATATAGTTTTTAGGCATAATAGTAATTCGAAGTGGTTCGCAGCTATAATGGATGTTCTAGAAAGCAAATTATTTGATAATGGTAGTAGCGATATAGTCGATATCATAAATTTAAAAGTTATGCCAAATTTAACGGGATCATTACGATTGAAAAAAGGAGTGTATCCAGCTTACCATATGAATAAAGAGCATTGGGTTTCTATTAGCCTCTCATCTGAATTTGATGATAGCGAGTTAAAATCTTTGATTGCTGAAAGCTATAATTTAACACAATAAATTAATAATTTTATTAATATAGCTTACTCAACTTTTAAACACTTTCTAACAATATGAGTTAAGCTATTGTCATATCTTCTATCATATACCTCTTTTCTGATTTTCATCTAACGTTAGTTATTTCAAATGTGCTTACATTTTCTATCTGAGCAAGCTTCTGAGAATGTAAAAATCGGTGAGTATATAATGATAGCTTGTTGGAGAATCATGATTTAATCATGATTAGAAAAAGCCTTTCTTATCATAATAATAGTTACTGCCCCCAAGAATATAATAAAGAAAATAAGTGAATTAAATATTAAAAAATTAATATCATTTTTTTTAAAATTCAACATTATCAATAACAAAAACAGAGAAAGTAAAAAGAATTTTTTGTTATTATTAATCATACAATATACGTAAGAAACAAAAATAGATATTAAGAGAAAAGAAAAATAAGCAATAAGAAAAGCAACAAATTCCACACTATTAAAAAAATTATAAGGTACATTTTCTTCATGGAATATAATTGTCAACACTATGGCGGTTGCTATAAAACTCATTGAAGTAAAGATCAAAATAACAAATTTATTAGTATATAAAAAAGATAGTTGTTTAAAATAAATAATTTTTATAGAAATTTCTAAAGAAGATACAAATACAACAATACCGATAAAAAAAATAACAGAAGAAATAACTAGCCAAATAATATTATTATAGCCAAATGTAGATATGCTCAGATAGAGTGATATCGTCAAAGATAATAATGGAGATATAAATGTTAACAACTTTTTGTTTTCTTTTTTGTTATTCATATTTCTATCCATTATAAAAACAACAGGATATCAATTAGATATCGTTAATGATAGCTGAGTGATTATATCACTTAGTCGGTTACAGTGAGCATTATTATTTATCGCATTTAGTTTTATTAGATCTTCGATACAGTGAAGTGGTTTTTGCTAACTAAGCGGGTTTATTTTATATGAGGCCGTATTTGATTTATCCAACGAGAAGAATATACGACTATTCAAAAATATACTTAATGTGATAACGCTAAGTATGCAGATTATTTTTTCATATTATTGCCTGTATTATTTTATGGAGCTTATGGTTTGATTAGCACAATAAAAAAGATATTACTTCTTTAATCAATAAAAGCTTTTTATATTACGCATCAAGCGTTTCTGGTTTTTTCTCTTAAATAATCATATCGGCCATTTAATTTCATTTTTTTAGTTCGCCAGCAAAATCTTTATTACATAAATTTAGTTAATGATTTAAGCGAAATTATAGCATAGAAACAGGGCGAAAATTGAGCTTTAACTAGGGTAAATATGATGGGGGTTTTACACCAGTTTTACACCAAGCAAATTCCAGACATAAAAAAACCAACCATAAGTGGTTGGTTTTTCTAAAGAATTTTGGTCGGCATGATAGGATTTGAACCTACGACTCCCCATGAAACCGATTTTAAGTTATCTAACACTTTGATTGTAAATATAAATAATGCATTTGCATGTGATTACATACAGTGCCTAATATACAAAATATGCATTATAAGAATCAATGAGTTAAGGGGGTTTTACCACTATACTCATACCTGTTAGCTCAGGTTTGAGCTAACAGGTTTCATAGGTAGAATATAATTTAAACTTGCGATCTGATCTGAGCGAAGAACTGACATAAATACTTATGATTATGTTATCGTGTACAACTTAATACTCTACAAGCAAAATAGTGTCATTAACTTTGGATAGTCGGTCAAAGTCACCTATAACCCTAACACTGTTCCCAATGGTGATTTTTCCATGAACTGGACAAGAAAAATTGAGTAACGCATTAATTAAAATTCGATTATTCGACAATGGACAAAAAGTTCCTTGCTAAATAAAATAATCAATAAAAACAATGAAATTTAATTCGGATCCCTAGTTCTTTTCTTTAGTAACGCATATGCGTTACTCTTAGCAAAGACATTACCGAGGTGATGAGATGAAGAGTTTGTTAGCTGATGCACTTAAATATATTGAGTCATCATTTCTGGTCAATACGAAAATTTTACAGGGAATGGATGAATATCTTCCATTTCAACTAAGAAAAAGCGCTACTTTAAGTATCGTAAATATCGATGACAGAGAGTTTATGGCGTTGACGACAAAAGATCCTGAGCTACTGGTGTCTAATAATTTTGTACATCTCAGAAGACTAGAGGCAAAGTCAGACTTATCATTAATTATAGTGACATCAGAACTAACTTTTGAGTTAAAAAACATATCAAAACAACTAAAAAATGGGTTAATCATTCCTGGACGGTATATTTCAATGCCGTCTTTGATGCTTCAGAGTGAAACGAAACTCGCTATTCCCGATCGTTGGGTCGATACCGAAAGTAGCTATGGTATTATTCCTTCATACCTATTGGCTTACTATCTTTCTGGCTATTTTGATGATGGTTTTAACAGCTTTGATATTTTGGAGTTACTTGAAGTATCAAAAATGGCTTTTTCTCGAGCTGTTAAAGAACTTTTATCTCATAAATTAATATCTGAAACTTCATATGGACGCAGTTCGCATTTTCAGTTTATAGAATCGCGGAAAAAAGTTTGGAACCATTATCGGCACCGAATTTCTCCTCTCTCTACAGGATTTGTCCCTGTCAGACATGAAACACTTAAAACTGAAAAAGTTTTTCTTTCAGGGGAATCAGCTCTATCTCGGTATACTCTTCTAGGCTCACCATCCAGACCGTTTTTGGGAAGGTGTTTAACGGACAAAGACAGATATATGAGGCCTATAACACCCGCGACGATGAAAGGCGACTATTTTTTTAAAATACTTAATGTGCTAAATGATGCTGAGTATTACCATTCTCATATTGAAGGCTTTGCTATGCTTCAAATTTTTCCTTACCAGCCAGCCATTCAAAATGATGCGTTGAATAAAGTTTTTCTTCTTTTTTCGAGGTTAAACACAGCCGATTTGAGGGTGAAGTCATCATATGTTGAACTTGAAGAGCAAGTGTACTCTAATCTTAAAGATTAATAAAAAAGGAATTCAGTATGGAAGGTGAAAATTTTTTAACCGAGTATATGCAGCAATACACCGATGATTATATTCTTATCGGTGGTAATGCATGTGCATTAAACTTTGAAAATATTGGCGCCAGCTTCAGAGCAACTGTTGATCTCGATATAGTTCTTATAACTGAAAGTACAAATGACGAATTTTATGGTCATTTATGGGATTATATCTCAGAACATGGTTATGAGGGAAAAGTATACAGAGGCAGTAATACGGGAGGTTCTGCCTATCGTTTCATCCAACCTGAAGACAGTCGTGTATCAAATGTACCTGCTCAAATAGAACTTTTCTCTAGGAAGCCGGATTACTTCGATACTGCTCTTGCCAAAAGACCTCATATTACTCCGATCAAAACAGGCCAAGGGATATCAAATTTTTCTGCTATTTTACTTGATGACGAGGTGTATGAATTTATAAGATCATCAAGAATTCCATTGAGAGGTATTTCAACAGTAAACCTAGAATGCCTTTTCGGACTTAAGTCAGTTGCATGGCACAGTAATCAAGCCCTATTTGATGAAAATAAAATTAAAGACAAGAATACAATATTAAAACATCCACAAGATATGATTAGTATTGCTAATGTGATTGAAGATCCTAAAATTACCTTATTCCCAACTCAGATATTTGACAGTTTACTATATTCGAAAGACTGCCTCTCAAATCAGGATGTTCGTGCAGAGTTACAAGCAACATCGTCCAATATCGATATTACGATTGAATATATAAATACTTTTGCCCAAAAAAAGTAAGTCTTGCCTGAATCGCATAAATTATAATAGTCTGTTACTGGCACAGAGCAATCTGTCAAATTAGAATTGGCCCTGTGCCACAGCAATTTCAGATAAAATTTGTATTAATATAATTAAGCAATTTCACAATGTGGCATTTCAACCCATTGTACATGGTTTTCTGTATAAATCTTGGTTGACTCCGCATCACTATGAGCCATTCGAGCTTGTGGATCAAAACCACGTTGTTTAAACATAAAGGCCGCCAATGCTCTTATTTCATGAAAAGTAGGTCTTTCATCTAAAGGCAAATGACTGGCAACGCCCACTCGATCACGTAACGCTGAAAATGCACGACTAAGATAATCAGGTGCAACTTGTGTTGGATGATTAACCTCTTTACTCACTTTATTTGGGATACGAGTAGGTAGCCTATGCACAATATAAGGGCTTGCCACATTGTCACGACTATTATCAATGATTTCTTTTAATGCCTTTCCTATGGGAATAGCAACGTGAGAAGCTTCTTTGTATTGTACTTTCTGCCTATGGATATAGATTATTCCATATATTCCATTTTTAGGCTCCTCATACCAAACACATCCACATATTCCTTCTTTAGGTGCTTTGATATTATATTTTATTCGTGATACTTCGAGCCTTGCTTGCGTTGTCTGTAATGCGAGATCCATTGCTGTTCTTAACCAAGGCTCTGCGGATGCTCGGATTTTAAGAAAGTCCTCATAAGATAATCTTCTACGTTTTTTACCATCGACTCTTTTCATTTTCTTACGTTCTGCTGGGTTATCGAACATAAGAGATTCATCTATTGCATAACTGAAAATCTTCTTTAAAAAACCTACTTTTCGATTTTGTACATTGGCAGAAGCTTCAGCATGATATTTATTAATAAATCCATTAACGTGTTCCAAAGATATTTCATTTGATGGAATATCCTTAAAAAAGGATTTCACTCTTTCTAGGTCGTTAGTCCAGTCATTCAACGTGCTTTTAGATGGTTGTTCATCATTGATGATCCGAGAAAACAATTTATCTAAATGCTCAGAGAAGGGAAGGGCTTCACCATATTGCCCTCC
>NZ_JAABLX010000038.1:0-27621 GCF_009915245.1 Proteus sp. G2669
TAAATCAACGGAACGACTTAAGAGGATAATTACAGATGGCTGCCCGACCACGAACCCATAAAATTATCATTCCCAATCTATATCGAAAGCTAGATAAACGTAACGGCAAAATTTATTGGCAATATAAACATCCCATCACCGGTAAATTTCATAGCTTAGGCACCGACGAGCAAGAAGCGAGAGAAACCGCCATTCAGGCCAATACAATTATTGCTGAACAACATACTCGACAGTTATTAAGTATTAATGAACGGTTATCAAAAATTAAGACAAACAAGTCTGAAATATCTGTCGATATATGGATGGATAAATATTTAGATATTCAAAAAGAAAGATTAGATATCGGTGAATTAAAAATTAATTCTTATCGACAAAAAATGAAACCTATTAATTTATTCCGTCAGTATTGTGGTACGAAAATATTAAAAGAGATAACCGCTTTAGATATTGCTGAAATAATAGATTCCATCAAAGTATTAGGACATTCAAGAATGGCGCAGGTCGTTCGCATGGTGCTTATTGATGTATTTAAAGAAGCTCAACATGCTGGCTATGTTCCTCCTGGTTACAACCCTGCGAAAGCAACTAAACAACCACGGAACCGAGTGAAAAGAGAACGCATGACATTGGACGAATGGCGCACTATTTACCAGCAAGCCAAGAATCACCCTCCTTACCTGCAATGCGGCATGTTGTTGGCTTTAACCACAGGTCAGCGGATCGGTGATATCTGTAAAATGAAATTCTCTGATATTTGGGATGACATGTTACATATACAGCAAGAAAAAACGGGGAGTAAGTTGGCCATCCCTCTCTCACTAAAATGTGAGGCTATCAATCTCTCCTTAAGAGATGTTGTTGCTCAATGTCGTGACGCGGTTGTGAGTAAATATCTCGTGCATTATCGGCATACCACCGCACAAGCAAAACGAGGCGAGCAAGTCACACCAAATACATTAACCACAACGTTTAAAAAAGCGCGAGATAAATGTGGGTTAACTTGGGAAAAAGGTACGGCACCTACTTTCCATGAACAACGATCTTTATCTGAGCGACTTTATCGAGAACAAGGAATTAATACACAAAAATTATTGGGGCATAAAACACAAAGTATGACTGATAAATACCACGATGATAGAGGCAAAGAATGGCAAATTATTGCTGTTTAATTGAACAGTTTTGGGGAAGAGTTTTGGGGATATTTTGGGGAAGAATTTTATAGTACAAAAAATAAACGGGAACTAATAAGCTCCCGTTAACTATTTATCAAATCAACAATTACATGTGTTTGATAATCGCATCACCAAACTCGCTACATTTCAGCAGTTTAGCGCCTTCTAACTGACGTTCGAAATCATAAGTTACAGTCTTAGCAGCAATCGCGCCTTCCATACCTTTAATGATTAAGTCAGCGGCTTCTGTCCAACCCATGTGGCGTAACATTATACCCATAATAATTAGGTAACTTATTAAATAATTTATAATTATTGAGAATATAATTTATTTTTTATGTGATCTTGGTTTGTATATAACTTGTTGATTTTTAGTTTGGGTTGGAGTGGTTTTGGGGAAGATTGTTTTAGTGATTAATAACTTATCAAACTTAATATTAAATACTTAAACCTATTATTTATATTAAATAATAGAAAGTAAAAATTTAACTCTAATTATTCATATTAGTAATAAATTAGGAATTTTTATATTTAATTTAAATATATTCACTACATTAATGTAATGAATATTCTAAAAAACAAAATAACAATTTATTATGTAATAGCTTAAATCTGATTGTCAGCTTTGAGTGAAAAGTAGACGTTAGTTCTAACATTCTTTTGGACAGAACTTTATCAGTGATTTTGATAAATGAGCATTAAGCTGATTATCTGGAATATTGCAAAATTGTTAATCCAGAGGCCAAATTCACTCCCTCCTACACTTAATATCGTGGATATTCTGTGCCTGACTAGATTCGGGTCAGTGACGTTTTTCTGCTCGATTTAGTCAGCCTAATAATCCACTTTTTACACACAAATTAGCGCGACAATTCATAACTAAAGATTTCCAACTACCTCGGGTATATAGTCAGGTTGTATTACCCATTCTTTATTTGATATTGGACTCGAAAACTTCAACTAGTTCTTTAACTTTTTTCATACAATCGATATTAACACATCCATATTTATCATTGTATTTTATAAGTGACACTAAATATGAGCGATAACCTTTTAATTTATTCTGTAATTGATCATCAGCATACTTAGAGTAAAAATCAAATTTATTCCCATATCTTAGAATAAACTTCCTATGGTTTAAATAGAATACGTTTTCCATGATATATATTGGAGTTTTTTGTTTTTTTAGCAATGCAGAGAGTTTTTTCAACGGTTTAAGCTTTTTATCAGATAGTCTGATACTACCAACAGGCTTCTCTTTGTATGCATGAAAAAAGCCTTTCTTTCTTTTCCTATTCTGTACTACATAACCGTTAAGCGATATAGTATTTTCAGTCGCTCTTCTTTTTCTTTTTTTCAACTTGAGCGAAAGTGTAGAGACAAAGATAGAAATATCCTTTTCAAATTGTTCAGAATGCAGGTACTTACTGTTATCACAAGAAAAAAGCATATCATCTGCATAACGAGAGTAGATAATTCCTTTATCTTCACACAACTTTTGAATAAGAATATCTACTCTTCTGAATATTATGTTTGATATTACTGGTGAAGATGAAAATCCAATAGGTAATACTTCTTTTCCACGAAAATCTTTATCAATATAAGTGTCACTAACCTTGTGAGTAACAGACATATATGCAATGTCTAGAGCTGAGTATTTTTTCCCATTCTTTTCATTGTTGAAGTGCTGAGCGAGTAGTTTTTTTACTTCATGTGTGGGTATTGAATGGAAGAATTTTTTAATATCCAATCGTAGAAAGTAATATCCTTGGATATGAGGTCTTAGAAAGTCGTAATAAGATTTACCTTGAACAAAACCGCATGCAGATGAGTTAATAGGACTTTTATCTAGAACAAACTTAGTTATTCTATCATTTATACTCTTGTGTTCAGAGTCTCTAGATATCTCAAAAAAGTTGTCGCAACCAACTTTAAACTCTTTGACGGTAGGAGAGAAATCATTTAAAAGATCTTCATTACCTTTAAGTATTGCTTTCTTAAAAAAGTCATTACTAATATTATTTTTCATCATAAAGCTTCAACCCGATACAAAAGAACACCATTACACCGTAGGTGTGTATTGCGAGACATACTAATCAGAGTGACTAGTTTAGCAGTCATTAGGACTATGCCCAAAGCAAAAAGAAGTTGGACTTCCTCAAGCAAAGAGCGGGAGAGGCAAGCTCTCAGATACTTGTCAAAACTCATATCTCCCCTCTACTATCGGGTTGAAGCATACGAATAATATCATAAAACTCAGGGAAATAAACTTTAAATACTGTCCCAAATGGTTGATTTTTAGCTAAAGACTCTTTCTCAACATATTCAACAGCATGATTTAGGAAGCTTGTAGTCCATCCATCAGTTTTATCAAGGTATTTGTTATGTACAGTGATCTCTTCTAATAATTTCATTAGCATTTTTGCATGCCTAGAAGTGTACCGCAACTTGCCAGTTATCTTTCTCTTATTCTCTAAAGTTTGTTTGTATGTTTCAATATTGAAGTGGCTATAGTCAGTTAATGCCATTGACTTTCCATTAAAAATAACTCTAATGTAATCAATGAGCATATCCTCTGTAACATACTTGCTTCGTTTTATACGTTGTAATATAGAATTAAAATTAGAATTATGTTCCATATCTAACCATTCATATACAATTTTTGAGCTATTTTTCTGAATTAAACATCCTTCTAAAGTTGTTCTATTTAGATAAATGTTCTCATCAAGCAACCGGCTTTTAACAGCATGAAATACCGACTCAAAGTCAGATTCCTCTAGAAAACATTGTGTTGTATTATTTACTTTTACTTCTTTATTTATAACGGATAATAACGACTCAATGTTTTCTCGTTTGGTTTTGTACTTCTTACTGAACCCCAGTTTATATTTATTAAGCTCTGATTTTAAAGTGTCTGGTTTAAAGTTAAAATAGTTACCATTTTTTTCTAGTTTTATAGATAATTTTGTAGGCTCACCTTTGATTGATATTGCTTTATCTACATCGAATAAGAATAAGTATGGAATTGTAGAGTTTGAGTATGATGGATTAACTCGTTCACCAACGACATTGCTACTGCATTTATAAACATCTATATTTCTTAAATGTGGAAAATGTTCGGTCATCTTCATGTTTCCAAAGACTTCCAACTCACTTTCACCCTCTACAAATAGGATGAAGTCGCTAAAGAATAATCTTGCTTCATTATCACTAAAAATATTTATAAAGCTCTCGTTGTCATAAGTGGAATTTAATGTGCTAATCGTAGTTCTAGCATCTACTTTCTTCTGAAAACAATAGATACGTTGTTTTTGTCTGAATTTTTTAATTATCTCTTTTACTATATTAGGCGAATGAGTTGTTAGAAATACTTTAGGCCTAGTAACACGATCATCTTTCTTTTTATTATAATTGTAACTAGTATATATATCTTGAACTAGAACCTCATTCATTTTAGGGTGTAGACCTAGTTCAGGCTCATCAATAAAAACAAATGGTGTTATATATTCTCTTCTTGAAATTGTAATTAGTATCTTAAGAAAGGTTTTTATGAAATGAAATGAATTTGTTCCATCTGAGTGAAACTTTAAATCATTTTCATCTATCTCAAAACGATAACCTTTTAATCCAGCTTTAATATAACTCAACACCTTTTCTTTCTGAGAACTTGGCTTCGTAGATATTGTTTTGTTTAAGTCTAAAATATAATTCTTATACGAATTATCGCCACTCGAATTTATTGATTTGTCAAAAAAATCAATTACAGTTTGGTCATCAATTCTAGACAGGTTGAAAGACTTTACTCTTGATATAAGATCCCACAAGCTGTCCCATTCATGTAAATCCATGTGTCTAGGTTCAATATGGAAAAATGGAAACAGATAAAGAATAAGGTTTAAAGTTTGTTTGTCTTTAGTTGACCACTTAACTTTACCATCGCTGTAAATGTTCAGCGTCAAAGTATAAATGGTGTAATCATTATCGTAGCGTGTTATTAATGCAAATATACTTCGTTTATGGAGAGGCACCAGTTTTCTGATGATAAAATCAAAATACTTATTGTTAGGTTGATTCCTAGCTATCCTATAAATTCTGGTCATATCAAAAGTTACTGATATAGAACCTTTATACGAATAATTAGAGTTTAACTTTGGAGGTAACTCTTCTTTACCTTCTAGTTTATTGTAGAAGAATTTAAGAGCTTTAAGTAAGTTAGATTTTCCAACGTTATTGCGACCGACAATGCAGTTTAAGTCGTTTAAATTACCTACATTTAGCTCATCAAATGATAATAAATTGGTGATTTTTATAGCTTGTATTGTCATAATGTGCCCTAGATTTTTTTATCATCATATCAGTTGATTATTTAGCTTGCTACTCCGATAGGATTTTTACTCAGGCCAATCAATAGATTTCTAATACCAGCAAACGTTCAGTCTTTATACCTTGCTGAGTTTTTAATCCTTGAATATTTAACGCATTGACAATACCTCTTAGCGTAATATATGTTTCTAGCAGATATACATACATTCGGATAATTTGAAATAAGGTAAGCTAACCTCGGTAAGATATAAACGAGTATTTTCTCTGAATTATAACTGAATATAAACGAGTTAATACCAATATCTGCTTCTTGCACAAAGCCAATTACCAAAAAATATATATTTTTCTTTAATAACCTTTTATACTTATTAACTAAACTAACTATCTAAACTCTTTCCATCACCCACCATACTCCCTCACATCAATGTAAAAATACTGCTTACCTAGCGAGGTTGTTGACATCTGTCCTGCCACTATCATGGAATGAGGGATAATACGGTTACCTCGGCCACAAAGAGTTACCCTAATTGTTTTTCCTCCCATCGAATCCATCATCCCAATATGCCCTATTGTTGTGATTAATACCGCACAAGGAAACCTAACATCCACGCCACTCCAATTATTTCCTGTGAGCACAAAGTTATTTCCCTCTAATAAATTAAGTGGTCTTTGGCTTGAAGCGTGTGTAATAACACCTTTATGATAGATTTGAATTCCCCATTTTTGAGGATGAAGTGAAATATGATAAGAAGACTTCACAAATACATAGAGCTCATATTCTGCTGAATTACCTTGAATAGTATCAATTAAATTCACACACCATGCATTGTTCTCATAAATTACTTCAGATAATCCACTTAATGATGGATTAGAGGAATTAAGAACTCGAATAAAAATAAGTGGCACTGCGTTATTATTACCTTCGATAATCTTAATTAATCCCGGCTTAGTTTTTATCTTCTTTAAAAATACGGCTGATTCATAAGGTGTTAATTCTTCGGTAATGCCCTGATTAAAAAATAATGCACCATATTTACTCATTTAATTAGTACCATAATAATTCCATTAATCGATTGACTACCACGTAGAGAATTCCACGAAATTTTATTATTCTCGACTCTAACAGTGAAATAAGATCCTCGATTTCTAGCTACAATATAGGCGGCCAATGACCGCCCTTTAGGAATATTATTATAAGTTTTACTGCCATTTTGAGTGACCGCTATTTGGTCAAAAATAAACGAACGCCCTGTGATTTTTATTGGCTTTCCTTTCTCATATATCTCTATTCCCCACGACATGAAAAATCCTCTACGGCATCAGAAGATACCCATCCTCCTAAGAATTTAAATCCTAATTGAGGTACAGCATGATAAAGAGGTCCTTTAATGGTTTCTCTCTTTTTATCAAACTTCACCAATACAGGTTGTTGATAGTGAAAAGTTTTTATTTGGTAAACACCTTGGCAATCGACTTTTTTATATCCAGAGGTACACCCTGACAATAATAATGCTGTAATTAAAACAATAAACTTCATACGCTACCCTAAATAACCTATTTTTGCCGCTAACTGATTGTTTTCATCGTAAACATAAATAGTATTATTCGTGATCACTAACCGCCCTTTTGTTCCTCCTGAGTTAATATCTAACCGTCCACGAAATACTGCATCATTTAATTCCACATTCCCTGTTGTGGCATCAATATTAAATCCTTTCTTGCCCGTCAAATAATTAGTGGAGGTTATCTTTTTACCTACTGATAATTTATCAATAGTTGCCTGACTAAATAACGCATCATTGAAAAAGGCTTGTCCATTTTGGATCACAAACGGTGTCACCACTTTGCCATTTAACGACGATATCACCGCAAAATTTTGGGCATTGACCAGAAATTGACTATTTCCTTGTGTATTAAACCCTAAGCCAATGCCAGTAATGACTTTATTCCCTTTGCTATCTTGCTGGACTTTCATTGTCCATGATGCCGAAATTTTGCCATTTATGTCTGTGACCACTTTCGAAGTTTGTTCGATTTTGGCTGAACTTGTACCCACTTGGCTTTCTAAGCGAGTGACCTGCTGGGCGGTAGAGGTCACTTTACCTAAAACCTCGGTCACTTTGGTTTCGAGTTGGCTTACCGCATTCGCCGTTGCATTGGCTTTCTGTTCGCTGGACTTAGGTACTTCATTCGCCACAAATCCTTTTGGTGCTACTGATTGTTTGTTATTGGTATAAGTGCTGGTAATGATTTGATGGTTAACACTTTTATGCTTATTGAGTTGGTATTTAGCCCCTCCTCGTAAATAGATATATTCCACAGAACCATTTATTAATTGAGCAGGCCCCATCACAGGGGATTGATTTGTCCATCGCCAATCAAAGTTATCAATGATACGGTTTTCAGACTGAGTTCCCCATCCAGAAGCACTGACTTGCCATTCCACAATCACAGCAAAACCTTTGGTGCTGTGAGTTGCATAGCTGGGTTTATTGTCTGAATATTGCCCTAAAGTTCTAAAGACCTTAAAGGCATAACGACGAGAGGTCGCTAATGGCAAAATCACCGGATAATAGGTGTTTTCATTAAGTTTTGATAAATCTAAATCCACCACCACAGATCCCGTTAAATCGGCTTTTACCGTCTCTAATTTGCTGGATAACGCTTGTACTTGAGAGGTTGCGGAGGTGACTTTGCCATCGAGATTAGACACTTGCGTATTTAACGCATTTACCACGCTACTGTCGGCTTTCCCCTTCAGTGTTGAACTGAGGGCTGAAATATCTTTCGATTGTGCTTGCTGTTTCGAGGTAAGGGTTTCTAATGATTGATTAATCGCAGAAACATTCCCATTCATCCGAGTTTCCAGCGATTGTCTGGCATTTGCTTCCGCTTGGTCACCTGTAACTCGCGCTTGCTTCTCTGCGGAGATAAGTCCTGCGGTGACTTTCGATAAATCATTGCCGGTATAATCACCACGAAGTTGAGTGGCTAAGGATTGCCGTTGTTGTGCTTCGGTTTGATCACCCTCAATACGTGCTTGTTGCTCTTGTTTAATTGCGGCGGCCTGTGCTTCTGTTGCCGTTGAAACTTGATTTATCCGCTCAGCCAGTAATTTTTCTGATCCCTCCCGTTTTTTTTCACTTTCTTCAATCGCCGCGCCTTGCCTCATTGACTCTTCTAAAAGCTTGTCATGATTTAGCCTCATTAACTCATGTAATTCAGTAATATCGATTTGGTTAGCTTTGCCGTTAATTTCACCCAATAGGTCTTGTGCGAGTTGATCTCGACTAATTTGCCCCGCTAATTCTTCAAGAATTAAATCGGTTTGAGAAGAGCAAGTACCCGAAGCTTCCACAAAAGGTGATTTGCCATAGCTGTTGATTGTTCGAACATAAAAATAATACGTATGCCCTGCTTGTAAATTCTCTTGCGTCCAGAAATTCCCTTGGCCAACTTTGTTTGTTTTGGTGATCACTTCATTTTCAGAAAGATCAGCGAGCTTTTCCTCACTAAACCAAAACTCAAAGGTATAACCAAAGACAGCACTATCGCCTTGTTTCGGTGCAATGGTCAGATTAAATAAGCCAGAGGTAACATCAATATGCTCTGGAGGCGGTGGTGCTTGAATGGCAAAATCACTGATAGCAGGTGCCGACATCGCACCGGCAACGTTTGTTGCTCTAACTTCAACACGATAAGTCCCTCGCGCTAATCCGTTAATATCGACACGCTCAGCCGGTACCTGAATAGATTGAATAACATTGCCTTTTTGAAGAATAGTGACAGTGTTATAACGCACATCAGAAGCCACATTCTGCCAAGAAAGCGTACCTTGCACGATGTCACTGACTGCAAGTGGAACAAAGGTAAGATTAATGGGTGAAGCAACACCACCAGCGGGTAAACTCACAAACGGGGGACGCTCAAACGGTTTGCCAATCACATCTTCATATAAATAGGCACCATCCTCTTCCAACGTTAAAGCCACACCCTCTAAAGCATGAAAAGACCATTCGGCAATACGGAATTCCAGTCCACTAATCCCCAAAGCCGGTAATTCTAAAAGCACAACGTCCCCCGGACGATAAGCATAGCCGTCTAAGTTCATCGTGAGTTGAACCCGTCTTCCGGCTTTCTTTTTGCGGAGATATTGGCGAGCTAATCGTTGGGCTTGATAAGGGCTGGTGACAAAACGATAGTCGATATTCTCTCGAATTTCTAAGCCATCCTCTTTCACCCATTCGTCCACAATCACAGGCGTGAAGTCGGTTTTTGTGTACAACTGTTCGGCATCAATAAACGTGCCATACACCGCATTGGTCGCGTCTTTTAATCCTGTTTCAGGGGTACATGTGACGGTGCCAATCAATTGTGATTCAGTAATGGTTTTTATTGCAGGCCCATAATAAGCGCCGATTTGAATACCGTGTTTTCCTGCGGTGAATGTCGGTTCCGCATTAATGCATTTGTGCATCGCTTCCAAGACACTCGATGGACTCTCATTTAAGTCATAGGCACCATTAAGGGTATATCGCGACTCAAATCCGCCTTCTGGTAGACTCACTTTTTCATCACATAAATCGGCCGCCTGTTTAAAGCTGTCAAAATCAATATCCGCATCAGGCACTTTTAAATAATGGCGGTAATAATCCAAAATCACTAAGGCACCATTGTTACTCCACACAGTTTGCCCTGTGCGAGGATCAAACAGATGTTTTCCCCAAACTTCACATTTCACATTGGGTAATCCATAAGGGAATTTTTCTTGGTCAAACGTGAGTGTCACTCGTAACCACGCCAGACCTCGACCAATCATATCCTCTTTCCATGAAGGGCAATTTTTAAGCATAAAGGGATCGACATCTTCCCTGTCATTATGCAACTCCACTTCAACAACAGGTGCCGTGATTTTTAAACTCTTCAACCAAAGGTGTTTAACTTCATGAACGGTATATTCACCAAACGTCTCAATTAAATCGTCCCCTAACCAAATCTTCCCGATTTTCTCTATGGGGTGCCCAGCAAGCGCTAATGCTAGTGTGATTTTTTCGTTTTCATCTTGTTCACCCGCTTCTTCTTCGGCGAAGAAAAGCAAACCCGATATCACTGTTTTTCCGACAATTACGGTTTCAGGCGCAGACGATGAACGTAACATCTGTTTGCGTTCACTGGTATCTCGATAATTCATAGAGGGAAGTTTCGGCTTAAAGATAAGCGAACCCGCGACTTGAACCGCAACGCCTGCTGCCATCAGTGCCATGCCCATCGCCGAGGTGACACCTCCGGTAAACAGCCCCGCAATCATTAAGCCCGCACCCACGACTTTTGAAATTAATCCACCACTCCCACCCATTATTCCACTCTCCACGCTTTGATTGGGTTAATCTGCACCGGCTTCACGCCTTGTGGGGTTACGCCCCAATAATGCCTCGCCCAGACCACGGCTAAACTGTCACCGTCCCCACCTTTAAACAGTACGAGGTCACCACGCTGAATCCGCTCAATCTCAATGGATTTGAAATAGCGTGAAACGGCTTTCTCTAAGGAGCCAAATTTAGATTTGATCAGATTGAAGGCTTCAGCTTTAGTTTTATAGTGATTGAGATAAGGTTTTATTGGCGAGAAGCCGCATTGTGCGTAAATACATTCAGAGGCAAAAATACAACAATCAAATTCACCCCATGAAAAAGGGCGACTCATTGCCGCCCTTATGGTTTCAGGTAATTTAAGTGTCCAGTTAGGTTGTTTCATGTACTGACCTTAAATAGCAAAAAACCCACAAAAGTGGGTTTAACAAAGCAATAGGATTATTTATAAATAAATGCAGGTGCATCTTTCTTACTGCCCCAATAAATAGCCCGTTCAGCCATTTGAGCAACATAACGAAAGATACGATCACCTTGTCTTCGAGATGACCACGACTCATCGGTGAATCTATCAGGTAACCCGATTGACCATCGCTCGAATCGATTAGAAACATTAACACATACAGCATTTTCTTCGCCAGACACCACATTGATAGATGTGATTTGTCCGACAAATAAGACTTCAGCAAGAAGCGGTTTTCCCTCTTCACCGATGGCGACCATCATCAACCGCACTTCTCGCCCTCGGCTTTGCTCATTCATCACCATTCCCACCAGCGATTTATCAAAACCCGCTAATTTAAGCTGTAATTGTGGGGGACTGGTTGTCTTATTTTCTTTTAGCTGACTGATTTCGCCTAAACTTCCTACACCTAAATAGGTTTCCCCCGCAATAATCAGTTGCCCAACGCCGGTATGCGCACAGGTTACACCTGATTTCAAATCGAGTCTGGCGGCTAAGACAATATAAGCCCCCTCATTAATGGCTTTTACCATGGCATCAGAAAATGGATGATATTGCATTAGTACAACACCTCCTCAAAAGATAACGTGATATGGGTATACCCCAAGCGACGATGCTGAAATTTACCCTGTTCATTATCAACGAGCCGAAATACTCCAAAAGGACGCTCAACCTCAAGCATTTCATTGACGGTAGGTGACGTTCTTAACATCGGCGAAATAAGAATAATGGCACGGCCTTGATTATCACTGACCACATCTGCCACCACCATTTTGAGTTCATTGCCCACAGTTAAGCGATCCCCTTGCTGTAACACGCGCATATTGCGCTTCCAGTCCTTTGTTTCTAGCCGATGACCCAATTGGCTCGGTATTGCAATACGAGGCGAACCATACCCATAACGCCCTTTTCTTATCCAACTGGCTATTTTGACCCGTCCCGACATCCCATCCAATGAAGCCACCAGCGCTTCTAACTGGCGAGATTTTGCTTCATTTAAATTATTGAATGTCAGCTCACAACGCCAACGACTTCCTGGAAAGCGTACCGTCTGGCTACTTCCATTAAATGGTGAGGTAAAGGTTTTGCTGTTACTCAATAATTGCCAGTTTTCCTGTGTGGGGATCACCTCTTTTGGCCATTCAAGAATAGACATTTAGACTCCTAATGTTCTGCGTGCTGCGCCATTACTTTGAAAGTCTTGTAACATCATCGCGTGGGCTTTCTGTGCGCCGGCTTCTGTCCCTTGTTGTGCAGCTTCCTTTATTGCCTGCGCAAGTACAGCGTCACCATTTCCTGTCACTGTAATATGATTAACGACGGTCATTTGTACACCACCTGCATGGGCTAACGTCGGTTGCGGTGTAACGGGTATTCGCCCTGCGACCGCCCCCACAAAGCCACCTGAAGCATAACCTTGCGCCGCATGCATTAAGCGATAGAGATTGCCGACACCCAATTTAGCCGTCGCTTCTTTGGTAAAAACAAACTCACCACCATGTACAATCCCTTTAGGTTCGAATTTCCCGCCATGCCCCGTATAGCCACCGTAAGCATGCCCTTTGCTCATCCATCCCATATCAAAGCCCATTGCCTGCCCGCCTGCTTCAATGGCTTTGAAAATCAGCATTTTCATCACCATTCGAGTGATATCGGAGATCACCGCATTGGCAAAATCTTTAAAACTTCCTTTCCCCGTTAAAGCAAAATCGGCTAACGCATCAGACATATTATTAAGGGCATTGGTGGTGACATTTCTGACGTTTTCCATTACATCCATAGCCGACTCACTGAAATCCGATAAACCTTGTTTTAATCCCGCCATCGGATCGCCTTTCATGGCCTCTCGCTTCCTTAGCTCTTCCTCAATCTGCTGTTTAGTGAGTTCGACATTACGTTGTAAGTTCACCAGCTCTTTTTCGCCTAAATCCACACTGGCTTGCTGATACAGCACATCAATCTGACGAAGGGCATTAAGCTTTTCTTGCTCTGCGCGTGTCTTTCCTATCAAGGTGGTTTCAAATTGCATCTGCTCAATTTCTTTACCGCGATCATAAGCAAATTGCGCAACCGAGTTAGCACGAGCTAAATCATCAATGGCTTTCGCTTTTTCTTTTATCGTCTCAATCGCTTTGGGATCGATTTTTAAGATGGCATCAAACTTATCCTTATTCTGTTTGATATCAGCTAAGGCGGATGTGTATTCATTAAAGGAAGAGGTCGTGCCATACAGCTGAATACTTTGTCCATCTGCAATCAGTGAGGCTTGTTTTTTCTCTAATTCCGTTAAGATTTTGGTGTACTGCTTGGCGTAATCAATGGTTAATTTATGGCTGAGCTTATACGTCCGTTTGGCTTGCAGTGCCAGTTGTGCCTCAATTTCCGCTTGTAAGGCCTTATCGTAGCCTTGCATATCTGGCGTAATTTTGCGTGAGGCCAATACATCTTCTGCATTTAATTTCGCTAATGCCTTCCCTGTGGCTTGCGCTTTTGCCACTGAACGTTGCGATTTTTCAATCGATTCATCAATCTGTTTAGCAATCGCCGTAGCGGCATTCACTTGGCTATTTGTCGCCTGAAGCGTGATATCAATGAGTGATTCATATTCAATGCCTAAACTCTTTAAGCTCGCCTTAAGTGAATTAATAACGGCATCAACATTTTGTAACTCAGTGGCATAGCGTTTATATTCAGGAGCTTGATCGCCCACTTTGTCTTTGAGTGTCGCCAACATATTTTGCATATTGGCTCGCTGGCGCTCTAAGTTATTAACTTGCTCTGCATATATCCCCATCGCAGCATCAAGCTCTTTTTGCTTTTCAGCTACTCGTTTAAGGTATAAATCCCCCACTCCTTGTTCAGTAAACGCCTTTTCACTCTCAACGCTGTATGTCGATAAACCTTGTAAGGAAATAACCTGTTGTTTAAGTTCCTCGATTTTCTCCAATTGCGCGTTAATGCCCGATGAAACTTTGCTTAAATTCGCCACTAACGTGGCATTGCTCATTTTGTTTAACGCTTCTGTTGATGTATCAAGGGAATTAGCAAATTCAATCGATTCGAGTTTGGCTTGTTTGACATTTTCGCTGTATTCATACAATCCCATGCCCAATGCCACAACACCAGTCAACACTAATCCAATAGGGCCACCCGCTAATCCCATAACACTGTTAAGTGCTCGCCCCGCCACCGTTGATTGACGCCGAGCGGTCGTTAATGCACGTTGAGCAACATTTTCGGCGGTTAATGCCTGTGTATAATTTAGCGAGGCTGTTCTTGCGAGTGACTTTGTAGCGATAAGATTATCGAGTGCGATTTTTTCTGCGTTAGTGCCTCTAGCAACTTGATATTCCATTTTGGCTCTATTGAGCGCCGATGTGGCGGCTTCTTTATCCGCCCATGCCTTCCTCACGGCACTGGTTGCTGCCACACTGTTTGCCTCTGCACTCTGTAATGTGGCTTTGGCTTCATTCAACGTTGTCTGATTTTTCAGATAAGTGGCTTTCGTCCATTGAGAGAGTTTTGCTACCAATGCCGTGACGGCGATCCCTTCAACCACTTTAGCGACTAACGATAGATTATCAGCAAGAGTGGCCATCCCTGTGGTAAAAAGCTGAGTCGCACCTGTACCTTGATTCGCTTCACCGATAAATTTTGTCATCGCCGATTGAAGATTAGTGAAACCTTGGCTAACCGTTGTCACGCTGGTAGCAAATTTTTTATCCACACTGTCGGCTGCACGTTCTAAGGCTTGAATGACCTTCTCAATCGTCATTTCACCATCTTGGGCTTTCTTCCTTAGTTCACCCACACTAACATTCATTCCGTCAGCGATGGCTTTCGCTAACGCAGGCGTTTGCTCCATCACTGAATTTAGCTCTTCGCCACGTAACTGCCCCGAGGCTAATGCTTGACCAAATTGGGTTAATGCCGCTTGGGCTGCGGTTGCACTCGCGCCTGAAATCGCCACGGCTTTTGAGACAGTTTCCGTGAGTTCGGCCACTTTTTGCTGACTTAAGCCTAAGCGATCTGCATTATCTGCAAAACGTTGATAAACCTGTGCTGTGGCATCCAATGATTGATAGGTTTTTTGGGCAATATCATAGACGGCTTGTGTGGCTTTATTTAACTCGACAGAACTTTCTGTCACCAGTTTTAAGCGGTTCTGTAATTCCGTCCAACTATCAGCATAATTAATGACTTGATGAATGGATAATGCACTTGCGGTGACACTCGCAAAACGGGCAAAAAGCGCCGAGGATTTTGCGGTTTGCGATACCATTCGCTCTTGTTGCACGGTGATAGCTTGAAGGCTGACGCGAATACTTTGCCCAAATTGTTCTGTTTGGCGCTGGCTACGGTTGATCGCATTTGTGAAATTTGCCGTATTCAGCGTCAAATCAATATTTAATCTACCTAATGCTCCCGCCATAAATTCAATCCTTGGTATGAACACTACAAAAGCAAACTTTCACCCTGAATAAATGCAATATTCCTTGTTATTTGCTATTGATTTAATTATTGATAAACTGAAATTTCGAATAATAGAGGGGGTTTTATGAGACTTATTCTGGCGTTATTACTACCTTGGTTACAATTTTTCACGATTGGTCGCCCATTTGCTGGCATCTTCTGCCTTATCCTACAAATCACCTTAATTGGGTGGATCCCTGCGGCTATCTGGTCGGTTTATGCCCTTTCTCAATACAATACGGATAAAAAAATTGAGAAAATGTCTCGCGGTGGTTAACGATTAAGCCCCACTCATGTGGGGCTATCGATTAGCTAATACACTCTCAGTGACGTTATCCCACACCTCTTCTTCCGTGATTTTCTTCTTCCACATCGGCATAAAATCCATCAATTCCGGTGGAGACGTTTTCGGATCACGATTTATCATCGCAAGAAGATGCGCTACTTGTGCCATCCGATAATCCTCTCGCCATAAACCAAAGGGTTGTTTGCGATAAAAGGCCTCATATTCACACAAGTGGCTTTCAGGCATTTGCTCTATTTCCGCGAGGGTTTTTCCCAATGCCAACGACAATATCAGTTGGAATTGTCGTCGGTCTCCGAGTTTTTTTCGCTGTTCCCCGCTTCGGCCGTAAACACCGCATTAGAGAATCCTTGCCCTAAACGATTAAGACCTTTTAAATCTGCTTCATTTTCAGCATCAAAAAGCAGCTCTCCTTTTTCATCACACAACTTAAAGGCCAGCATTCTGGCAACATCATATTCATCGTAGACACGATTTATCGCCTCATTAAATTGTTCGGGATCGTCTTCGTCTAAATAAATGTCCTGCGCCTCAGCGAGCTTGATTTTAATTTGGCGAAGTTTGCGCTGAATGTAATTCATGGTGCCAACATCCAGCTCTTTGACATAAAAAGTGTTGTCTAAATAGGTAAAAGGCGTCACTTTCAGTGCTTGGTTTAACACTAATTCACGCAATAAAGCGTTAGACATAATCACTCCTAAGATTTTTTTATCGAGAAGGGAGAAGAGAAATAATGAGGTGGATGAGTTAAGGATTATTTCTTCACATTCAAATAATCACGGCCAGACAATTTAATCGAGATCCCCGAATCCATCATTTGCCCTACACTGCCATCAATGTTCATGCCTGTCTCGACAGAGCCGTAATAAAACATGGAGCCCTCATCTCGCGTTAAGACCATTTTCACCGCAAATTTTTCTTTGCTGTTTTCATATTTACGCAAGAGTCGCTGCACATCACTGGAGCTATAACGTAAGAAGAAGGTCAATTTAATTGAGCCGTATTCCGTATCACCGGATTCATATTCTTTGCCATCACTGCAAATAGTGGTGACATCAATTTGTTCGGTTGTCGAACCGTCTTTGCTGAAACTTTTTACCGCACAGAAATTATTAGACCATTGAATGCGTTGTACTTTGGCGTTTGCAAAATCTGTGGGTAACGTTTTATCACTCCAATCCACTTCGTCGCACAAGGTCACTTTATTGCCATCAACCTGTGCAATGGGGAAACGCCCATCTAACTCCCCGAGTCCCGATAACATAATCATGTCATCCGCTTTCAGTTTATTATTGGCGATGGTAATGGTTGCGGGTGATAACGTCGCTTCCGTCACCGTCATCGCCTCCCCTAAGCCTGTTTGCACAAAGATCTTCGTGCCGAGGAAAGGCGTCGCTTTATGGTTTTTTGACTTTGCCATATCCATTCCTTATTTATCTGATGAAATCATTAATTCAAGAACAAGCCGATGCAATTTGACATCCGCTTCATACCCAAAGACCGCATTCACCCGTTGTGCAAATGGGATTGTCGCAACAATCTGAGTTTCAATCTTTTTACGCAAGACTATAAGGGGTTGTGGCTGTGGCGCATACACATCAAGTTGCACACGATAGTTGTCTAAATCCGTATCCTCCAGCGCACTGTTAGGCGTGATGCTGGCAAACTGGATCACAATGGCGGGATAATGCCCTTTGCCTTCGGGTAATACCTGAAAAAAAACCCTTCCATCGACAAGCGGTGAAAGGGTCTCTTTTAATTGCTGTATCATGATCTCTACCTTACTTTTTCAATATCCTCTTTGAGTGTTTGAACAATCACTTTAGCCGTTGCTTCCTTTTTCGCTTCAAAGCTGGGACGCATAAACGGTTGTGCGGGCATCTTGGCGGTACCAAACTCGACAAACCACCAATAAAATGGATCATTCGGGTTCAATGCTGCACTTTTCCCCGTTGCCTGTTTAAAGGCAGACACCTTTTTACCCGATAATGATTTCACCCAAATGCGCGTTTTGACTTGCCCATTGCGTTGTACTTTCGTTTTAGAACGAATATTGCGCTTGATAGTGCCTTTACGTCGATGCGGCACCGTTTCCTTAAGGATAGGCACTCGATGTTTGATTTCTTCCTTTAACGCCGAAGCCCCTGCATTCATTGCCTTACGCGCACTTTGATTTCTGGTTTTACGGGCGATATCTTGCATTCGTTGAGCGAGTTCAGACAATCCACTGATTTTAATCTCACCCATCATTCACGCCCTCTTTGCACATTAATTGAAGCTCACGATGACGCTCATAAGGGTCAATAATCGAAATAATATTAAATATTCGCTTACCCCATACAATACGCATTGAGGTATCGATATCAGCGATATAGCGAATAAGAATTCGCGTTGTGGCCTCACTTTGTACTTGTTGAGCTTGAAAATATTCTCGCCCTTGATAAGGCATGATCGCTGCACGTACTTTTGTCGCATGATCCGTCCAAATCACATCACTGCCACTGATGGCATCGGGCGCTAATACTGATTTTTGAATATTAATGGTGTGGCGTAATCGTCCCGGATCCATTAACTACCTCGCCAATTTCGACAAAGCAGTAACAATCTCTCTACTGCTTTATTTTCATATAACGGAATTTCACTTTGGCTGGTTCGATGTTCAAACATATCCCCCAGCACCAAAAGCATGGCCGATTTCACTTCATAAGGGATATCATCAGGTGATTTCCATGTGGGTTCATCACACCATCTCAAACAATAATTTAATGCGCTTTGTGCATAAAATATAATCTGCTCATCACGATCATCACCGCTGTATTCGAGATGCTGTTTTAATAAAGAAAGAGGAATGACATCTAAGATATTCATGATGTAATACGGGATAGTTACCTACCCCGACCTATTACTTAAGCACTTCTTCCAGACGTTGGGAAAGTCCCTTTGATTAAGGCTTGAGGGCGATAATGGGCTAAGGCTAAACGTTCTTCACACAAAATGGTCAGCATATTCTTCACGAAATTATCACGATCTTCTCGACTCACTTCGATAACTGCATTCATTCGATCCCATACTTGAGACGCCAAATCAAATGCACCAACAGTAAACTCACCTTGTTTTTGTGCTTTTGTTGGAACAACAGGTAATCCCCACATTACATTTGAAGTAAACGCTTGTGGACCGCCAAAAATATAACGCCCTTCTTTATCTTTCATTAACGCAATGGCATGCCAATCACGAGGATTTAAAATGATACCAGAGGCGCTAAATTCAGATTCTGTTACCTGATAAATGGCATGAGCAATCAAGTCAGCATGCGTGTCGCCAGTAGCACTCAACGTGGTATCATAGGCAGTGGCAACATGATTAATTCCCGTCAAATTATCCGCAGTACCGTCACCATTGAGTAATTGCTCCTCTTCCACTAACGCTAAGCCATACAATAAGCGGTTATTAACATAAGACTGTAACTGCACAGCATCATCCATCACTTGGCGGGACGCTTGGATCCAATGAGCAATAGTGATCACATTTGCCGTTTGTTTTTCAAAAGTCAGATTAGATTCTGGTTTCTGTGCCTTTTCTTTCACGGGTGCCGCGCTATTGGTAAACAATTTTTCGCGTACATATTCCAGTGAGTTACTGGAAATACGACCTTGAGCTAATAAATCGCGGATAACTAAACGACGCATCCCCGGCATAATAATACCCGGTACTTGCATCGGCTGAATGAGAACTCCGGCTGAGCTCGCATCACTGCCTAATGATTTATTAAAGGTTTTCACTTCATAAGAAGCCTGACTCCCATTCCATGATTTTGTCAGCGCTTCTGCTGCTCGTTCAGAAAAATCTTTTTTCGCATTAGGATCATCAGCACTCGTTGCCCCTTTCTGCTCTAAATCAAACAGACGTTCACCGGCTTTTTTTAATTCCTCTTGAACTAAGGCTAAATCTGTTTGTAATTGCTTTGAAACTACGCCAGTAGCTTCAATTTCTTTCTTCTGTGCATCGAAGAGCTCTTGCACCTTTTTTTGTGATCCTTCGATGGCTTCTTGGATAATAGCTAAGTCAGACATATTCTATCCTTTCAGATTAAATGCATTAATTTGGTTAACAATGGATGCGACTAGGGATTGTTGAGTGTCATCGGACTCACTCCGAATAGCGGATTTGAAGCGGGAAATAAAACCGACTGCTTCTGATTTTGATAAACCGGCTGACTCTCTCAGCCAATCCTCAATATCTCGGATCGTTAATAACCCATCGATACTTTTTAGCGATGAAACCTGTGCTTGGTCATTAGCGGGAAATGTACAAATACTGATTTCACGTAACAGAGAGATATTTTTAAAAATACGGCCTGAAGGTGTCCGCTCAAAGTCATTACGCAGACAACCGAATCCGATAGAAAGACCGTCAACCGTGCCATGCTTCATTGCCGCTTTTAGATCTTGAGCTGCACTATGACCGGGTGTCAGTTGTCCTCTCACACGTAATCCTTTTTGATCTTCCTCCATGTACTCCCATTTCCCCACAGGAAGTTCCCAGACTCGATGGTTATAAAACATAGCGACTTTTTGTTTTTGCTTATCTAAAACATGTTTAAACGCACCGGGTAAAATAATGTCACCATCAGAATCTTGATGACTAAATACAGAGGCATAACCTTCAAAAACGCCTTGTGTGCCATCACCCGTAAATTTGATTTCTGCTTCATCAAAATTCAGTGTTTTTCTAATATCAGGCATTGAACCCCCATAAATAATTAAGCCCCACTTTCGTGAGGCTCTTTATTGAGTTGGTTAATCGGTAAATATTGTGCTTGCCGGTAAGCGACATCCCCACCTTCAAGAGGAGGATAATTATCAAGCCGTCGCATTTCATTAATGGTTCTTAACCCCGATTCTCCCATCGCTTTCATAAACGCGGCGCGTGAAGTGGAATCGCCACGCAATAATCCATCAAGGTTATGTTCAGCATGG
Source organism: Proteus sp. G2669 (assembly GCF_009915245.1). Taxonomy (NCBI): domain Bacteria; kingdom Pseudomonadati; phylum Pseudomonadota; class Gammaproteobacteria; order Enterobacterales; family Morganellaceae; genus Proteus; species Proteus sp. G2669. The sequence continues at coordinate 21,084 of NZ_JAABLX010000038.1, forward strand.
TATTTACCCACTTCGGGTGGTTTTAGAAGCCAACGCGCAATGCAGTTTTCCCATCGGGAGATATAGGGTTGTAAGGTATATTGAAGAAAACCTAAGTTTTGTTGCTCAATGCCTGTTCCCCAACTTGTTGATTTTTCAACATCACCGACTAAATGCGGTGGAACACCAAAGAAACGCGCTAATTCACTGACTTGAAATTTGCGGGAAGACATTGTTTCTGCATCTTGAGGACTAACACCAATATCTTGTGCTTGAAATCCCCCTTCTAAGATCCACAATCGTTTTTTAACGGGACCACCCGCAATTTCTTTGAAATTCTCTTCAAGTTGGCTACGTTGCTCTTTATTCAATACCTTATCGCCCGTTGTCAGAATTTTAGGAGACTTAGCCCCATTAGCGTAAAACTCACGTTGTTGATCTTCCATCGCAACGGCCGTGCTTGCTGTCTTACACGCATAAGCAATAGGCGACAATCCGACTAATCCATTAAAACCAAACCCTTTTAAATGAAAAATTTCGTGTTGTTTAAATTTCGCAAATTCATGATCACGCTGATATTTATAGATAATATTCTTCCCCTCCATGCATACATCCATATTGGCAGACAACAGAGGAAGCAAGCTGATCACATCACCGACTTTATTTCGCTCAATCAAGGCGAAAGCATTACCATAAAAGCAAAGCTGCATAGTCATTGCCTCTCGGAACTCTTGAGCGGTCATATATTGATTGGGCGAATATCGCAGTAATCGAGCTAATGGGTTACTTAAATCAACTTTGGTTCTATTTCCCTGTTTATCCGTTTCGAACACATCCAGTGGCAAACAAGCTGTTAACGTCGAAATTAAGCTAACACAACGCCAAACCGTTGATATTTGGAGTATTCGCTCATCATTTACAGAAGAATCACCAAGCGAGCCTTGCGCTGAGATAGTTCCTGATTGTGAACCTTGTTCAGGTGTCACGAGTCTTCCCCCGACAAAGAAAGAAGCCAGACGCGCAAACCAACCATGATTAGTGCGCAAATCGATTGAATATTGTTTATCTGTCATCACATACTCAATGGGTTAGAGAAAAAGTCATCAAGGTTGCCATCATCAACCTCACCTTCCGCAGCACCAATCGCCATTGCAGAGGCCACCACACCATCAATTCGACCAGTGCTTTTTTTCTTGGCAAAGACGCGGTTATCTTTTTGGTCAGCCTCAAGCACAGCGGATGCGGCATTCCATCTCAAACAAGGATTGGCGTGGATCTCAATCTTCTTGTCATCAATGAGCTGTTCAAACAGTTCGATAGAGTGTGGCATCCATAACCCTGAATCTTTGGCTTTGTAAAACCCTTGGCCATGTTGGATTAAGGGAACCGTCCCCCCTACTTCATCGAGTTTGGGTACAAGGTATTTAATGCGATAAGGGTCAAAGGCAATGGCTCTCATGTTGACGCGCATGGCCATCTCGGCGATACGTTCTGCCACAAATTCATATCTCACCGCATTCCCTGGAGTGGTATGCATAAAACCTTGCCTTACCCATAAGTCGTAAGGCACTCGGTCGGTTTTCGCTCTATCCAATAAGGTGTCTTTGGGTGTCCAAAATTCAACATAAAGACGTTTGAGGCGAGGAAAATACAGGGCTAATGCGGTTAAATCTTTGGTTCCCGATAAGTCCAATCCTCCATAACACTCTTCACCTTGAAGATCATCGAATGTGAATGTATTTTCACACTGCATCCATGTTTCACTGTTAATCCATGGATTATCGGCATCCACCCACTGACAAAAATTAAGCCGTCTGACAATACTTTCTTTTGCGGGCATACCTCGGGCTTGTGTCACTTGTTCGCGTAAATAGCGATCAGAAAAGGTGTAGCCCAATGACGGATTGGCTTTCCCCCAGCAAGACTCATCCTTAAAGGGATCATCGCCCTCATCCAGTGAGCAAATATAGGAAAAGAAACTGTCGTCTTCGATAGTTCCTTCGGCGACTTTTCGTCCGTATTCATGATAGTCATAACACACGCTGGTTTTATCATGGCCACTATTGGTGATCATAAATATCAAGGCTTGTCGCCGACCTTTTGTGCCCGCTCTCATCATCTCAACGGCAGTATTATTTTTGTGCTCATGAATTTCATCAATCAACGCACAATGGGGACGAGGCCCTGATTGCCCATCATCTGAGCTAATCGGGCGAAAGAATGAACTCGTTTTCAAATAAGCCAAGTTCCACTCTTTGCCTGTTCCGCCTGATTTGGTGATCCGCTGACTTAATGCGGGAGATTGATCAACCATTGCCACCGCATCACGAAACAAAATCATGGCTTGGTCTTTTTTCGTGGCTGCCGCATACACTTCGGCACGCGGTTCACTGTCGGCAACTAAACAATACAACCCAACGCCACCTGCCATTGGGGATTTTCCTGAACCTTTGCCCGATTCAACGTACACCATGCGAAATCGGCGTGTTCCATCAGTCATTTTCCAGCCAAAAATGGAACCAATCACAAAGCATTGCCAAGGCAATAAAATAAACGGTTTACCTTCATGTTCCCCACCATTGAGCTTTAAGACTTTCGCGAAAAAATCGATCACCCTTTTGACAGCCTCAACATCCCAGACTAATCCTCGTTGCTCAGCTTCATTTAAGTCTTTGAGATGACGTGCACATGCATGACGAATATCAGGCCCCGCTAAGATTTTGCCTTGATGCACGTCTTGCGCGTATTGCGTTGCGGGATCAACCGAAATATTGGTTGAGCGGCTCTTCCTCTTCTTCTCCACCATCCATCTTCACCTTCGAACGAGCGGCGGGGGTTAAACCAAACTCGACTAAATAACTTTTAAAACGGCGATCTGCATCAGCCAACATGGCAACGGCAGGATTCGCTTTAATTAAAAAATCCCCTAATTGCGTTTTTGTGGTGTATGTCCGACCTTCAATGGCAATGGTGTCTCGCAATTGAAGAATATCAGCGTAGATATCACACAGCCGTTCTAATGCCAGCGTGTCAGCCACGGTTAAAACGCCCATTCCATCGAGTAATAAGGTTAATTTTGCCCACGCCATTTTCCCCCAATCCGTTAAATGTTCGGGTGGGCTTGGTATTTCACGTTTAGGTTGGGGTTCTTTATCGTTGAGTTTTCGTTTTCCCGGATTACCGGTGACCACCTTCAAGTGGGTCGGTTTCGGGCGTCTTCCTGCCATCGGAACCTCCCAGAAAAAAACTTTTCATTTCGCGGTTGTGCACACAAATGAGGGCGCTAGGTAATCAGGGCGAAAGTGTTTGAACTTTTACCCCGCCCCCCCTGTATTCATGGTGTTATTGATGCCAATGAGAATTGGGATCGAGTGGAATGCCATCCGCATTACAGCCAATGACTTTGCCACTCTTTTCGATACGTTGTTTGGTTGAGTTATGATGCAGTTCGCATAAACTTTGGAAGTTATTTTTATCCCAGAATAAGGCTTGGGCTTTTGCGATACGTTCTTTATCGCCTGATTCAAGTGCTTCTTTAAGACGATGTGGAATAATGTGGTCAACCACTGTGGCAGCAGTAATGCGCCCTTGCTCTTGGCACATAACACAAAGTGGATGTTCATTTAGAAACGCTAATCGCACTTTAGCCCAGCGACCACCATAGACATTGCGTTTTTTCATGGTTTATCACCCCACATAACTATTTTTATAAGAAATAATAAACTTACTTAATTTCCATCCAAGCTGAGTTTTTAGCCATAATTTCTCTATATATTAATTATCATGATAAGATCTACTTACAATCCAAACAAAAATATCTTTACTAATGAAAACATCCCAAATAGATCCCGTTACTTCAACTTTAATTGACGCAATCAAAAATCCACGAGTTAAGCAAAAACTACACGAACTTAATTTATATTTTTATAATCGAAAACATGAGAATCAGATTAGGGATGAAATAAGCATTGTTATCAATGAGAACTCTGATTACTTAGCAATGACAGAACATCCCAAAAGCAGGAATGGTGCAGTGGACTTATCTCTTTATCCGGTGAATAAGGATGAATCTAGTTTGATTGCTACTATTGAATTTAAACATCATTATCCGAAGGATCTAACCATACCGGCGGTTCAAAATAGTATTATTTCTGACTTAACTCGTAATTTATCCAGTCAAACAAGTCATTTTATTCACATTATTCAACAAAGAAAAATGCATAAAAAACCGCCCGTTAGCGACGTAAAATTCTTGCAAAGAAATTCAGACGATATTGCTTATTACACATGCCTTTTAGAGGGCTTAGATAAATTTCCGTTAAAATACAATAAAAACAGCCACTCAATAACCGTGAAATCAGAATTTGTTGAGTCCACTTATACTTTCGATATCTACTCTCTTATGTGATAGATTTAATATATAAATTAAAGGGTTATAGATATAAAAAACACTAATCACCTACATACTCCTGCCTGATGTAATCTTGTAACCCTTTAATCATTTGCTCTGACTCTGCAATTCGCTCTCTGAGTAACCAATAATTTCGGATAGCGGTGTCAGTAGGTCGGGCGGTGGTTGCATAAGCCAAGCTGGTGGCGGAAGTGGTTGTGCTTTTGGGACACTCTGCTTTGATGTACACCCGCTCAGGATGACGCTCACTAATATCACGCAAGCGACTAATTTCTTTCTTAGCATTCGCTAACTCCTGCGTATATTGAATATCCAGTTGGTTTAATCGCATTATGCGTGCTTGATAATCAGTATTAATAGACTTCTGTTCTTCGAGAGCCACAGTTAGTTTTTTGTTGGTATCTGTCAGTGTGGTAATTCTGTTAGCTTGCCAATTAATCACCCAATAGCTACCCACAATAATGCCCACCATCGCAATGACGGCATAGAGTTTTCCATATTTCATGATTAGTACCGATGATATGAGAGTGCAATCTGACAGCGTTTTTCTAAACTAACGTGATCTTTAGTACATGTGTTATCAATCAAGAGATAAATACCACCAACGACAGTGATGAATAATATGAGGATAAAGCTGATAATGATGATTAAAGGTTTCCATGACATAGTGCTGACTCCGCCTCTCGACGACTGACAAGCCCTCGCCAAACCTTTCCGCCTGCATATACCCAACGTTTCATTTCTTCACAGGCACCCGCTCTATCACCCGCATTTAGTTTCTTAAGTAATGTTGAGCGAGCAAATGCGGTTGTACCCACATTAAAAGCAAAGGAATATAAAGCGGCTTTGGTGTGGTCATCGAGTGGTACTTTGATTAATACATCGACTTGCCGTTGTGTCTTAATAAAATCGTTTTGTAATAATGCATCACATTCTTGTTGTGTGTATCTCTTACCTTGAATAATGTCTTTGCCTGTATGCCCATAACAAACCGTCAAAACACCTGCCACATCACGATAAGGTTCATAACGCACACCTTCAAAATGGGCTATTACTACTAACGCGATTGCTGTGGCTCCCGCAGTTGTTAGCGCCGCTATTTTCTGTTTGAGAGACATTAAATATCCTTTGGCGCTTTCACCATTAATTCAGCAAGCCTTTTTAGGGTTTCAGTTGGGTTTTGTGGGTCAACATGACGAACAAGCTCTTCAAATAATTGAGTGCGTTTTCGTTGCTCTCGACGAGTCATAAAATAAGTGGCTAAACCTAAAACCATGCTAAACGCCATCCCGATAACAAATCCCCATTCATATAACGAAAGACTGGCAAAAAATGCCGTTAAGCCTGCGGTTCCGTAAGTAACATTGGTTAATTTATCCATACGCATAGTCACCCTCAGAGGAGTGTCCGTTGATGATTAGTGTGAGAGTTAAAAATGAAACGATAAAAAATTAGGCGGGTATTGATACTTTAAGTACCTTTAATAAACCTTCAGGCAACTGCTCTTCAAGTGACGCATTAGAAACAATCACAAGGCCGTACATGGATATCCATGTATTCGTTTGTTGTAAGTGTCCCTGAATAAATTGCTTCGCTTTCTCTAACAAATAAACACAACTCTCTTGCGTGTTTTTGCGCCAATAAGATTCAATCGCCACCAGCAATGGGTCACCTGCATCATTAATCTTTTGTGTGCCGATTCGATATTGCTTTTTACCTGTGGGAGATGTCGTGCAAATTAGTTGTGTGAGTTGTTGAGTTTCACTATCAGCCGTATGGATATTCGCCGTTAAAATGACGGAGGTATTCTTTTCACTGTCTGTTTCTGAGGCATAGTGAAGACTAAACTGTAATTCGCTTATCTCTTTTGACATAACATTTACCGATTTATTTAGTTAATAAGGTGCCGACTCACAACTCTTGTGAGAACGGTATAAGTGGGTGTTGATTCTGTGGTCGACGTAGATGAAAAGGCTACAAAGTAACCTTATTTAATTTAGGGTTGAATATATTAATGAGAATAATTATCATTACATACGTATCAAATTGACAGGTTTGATACGAATTAGTACGACATGACTTACATTGCTTCTTGCGTTTATTTTATATGCCGATATGACTCCTAGCGTATCGGCATTTTTTTATTTT